>DASURJ010000053.1:0-7836 GCA_036280115.1 Gemmatimonadaceae bacterium | reverse complement strand
GATACCGAGGAGTACGAGACGTTCTGGACGTCGTTCTTCGAGGCGCTGTACAAGAACATGGCGGCCAAGGGTGGGCTGCAACCGACGGTTCTGCTGCGCGCGTGCCTGACCGCGTCGAACGAGATCGACGTCGAGGCGCTCAAGAAGGAGATGGCCAAGGACGGGCGGATCGACGTGAGCAAGGTCGACCCGACGACACCCGAGAATCAGGTGAAGATCCGGGCGGGCATCGTCGAGTACATCAAGCGCCACGGGAGCCTCGCCAAGGTGCTCGGCGACAAGGCCGGCAAGCGGGCCAAGGTGGTCGGGGCCCAGGCCTCGATCGACGTGGAGAGCGTCGGGTCCATCAACACGGCCACGGGCCAACTCGAGCTCGTGCCCGCAAGCGACCCGATGGTCGGCGGTACCAAGTTCCAGTACGTGCGCGCTGGCAAGGAGCCGCTTGGCGTGATGCGCGCCGTGATCGAAGCCTGGGCCGTCGACAAGGACAAATGCTTCGACCAGATGAACGAGCGAATCCTCGACTCGGTCACGACGATCGACGAGCTCATCATCCACACGCTCTACAGAACGATCCTCAACACCTATTCCAACGACATCCTGACGGCCAACGCGCTGACGGCGACCGCCACCGTGCTTTCGGGCGTGACCGACGGGGGCAGCCGGTGCCGGCCCGCCTATCTGCGCAACGACCCGATGGTGCGGAAGCATCGCGGCTTGTGGTACAGGACACTTCTGAACAACGTCTCCATCGGGCCGGAGGTCGTCCTGCTCCAGGATTGGATGGCCATCGAACCGTTGGCCGAGAGCGTTTTCCTGAGCACCATGAGCAAATCGGGGATCACGTGGTCGCCGGTCGCGCCGTACCTGGACTTCGAGATCTTGGCGCCACACCTGAACGCGCTCCTCAGCGCGGACACGAGCAACAAGCGGGGTCGCATCATCGTCGCGCTCGTCGGCGCCATCGAGCGTGACAACGCGCTCTCCAAGGCGTACCTCCGCGGGCAGACAGATGAGAACGGCAAGCTTCCCGACGAGGTCAAGGACGAGCTCGGCACCTATAGCGAGCGCCAACTGCGCACCAAGCTCGGGCTGCCCAGCGACGAGGCCGTCACGGAGCCGAAGACGACCAAGTCCGCGACCACGGTCAAGCCGGCGCACCCGCAGAACATCGCCCAGAAGTTCCACGTCAAGCCCATGGCCGAGATCAAGACGATGAACAAGTCGTCGCTCAGTGACTGGGCGAAGGTGCGCAGGGCGCCCGACGATGGCGCGGAGGAACTCGAGTCTCAGTACCGCACCAAGGACTACCACATCGACGGCGAGGTGCAGACGCTCACCGGCGGCGAGACGGGCTGGTACATGGTGCGCACGGAACAGGGTCGGGCCGGCTACATCCGTAAGAAGTACTTCTGATGGAGATCACGCTCGACGTCCCGCTCGCATTCACTGCGGACAGGGCCGAGCCGGCCAAGGCGCGGCTGCGCTCCGTGCGCCTCGACGGCGGCTTGGAGGCGGTCGTCGAGACCGACGTGGAGACCGCCCGCCGCGGCCTCTTTCACGACACGCCCGAGAACCGGCTCGACGAGTTCACGCTGCACTTCGACGCCACGAGACCGGTGCTGATCGACCTCGAGCTTCGGCCGGAGCGGCGCGCGGCGCTCCCGCCGGCCGGCACGGACTTGCGCGCCTGGGTCGCAGACCTGCCCGCGGAGCTGCTGCGCGAGGACGCCTGGAACGCGCGCGAGGTCTGGCAGGAGCAGCCGCTCGACGATGCGCTCGGGGGCGGCGCGATGCGGATCGGGTACCGCACGGCGTTCTCGCCGCCGCGCAGCGAGATCGACGCGCTGAAGCGCCACGGCCTCGTGAGCCGCACGGTCGTCGAGGCCCTGATCGAGAACGGCCTGCCGGTCGACTTCCAGGACGGCGCCTTCGAGCTGCAGCTCACGGTCGGCGAGCACACGTATCGCTGCCGGCTCGCGGTCGATGACGAAGCGATCGCGCTGGCGCTGACCGTGGCGGCGGACGGCGCGTCCGTATCCGACGAGGTGCTGGACGCCGCCAACGACGAGCTGATGGCCGGCGCCATCGAGCGCACCCCGGACGGCCTGCGGTTCGTCTCCGAGCTTCAGGTCGACGTGCCGCTCGTGAACGAGAGCTGGGTGATCGAGACCCTGCGCGCCGGCGTCTCGGTCCTGCATTCCGTCGCGAGCGCCTGACCGTCAAGTCAGCTGCTCGAGGAGGTCCGCGGCTTGGGTTGCGCCGCCATGCGCGACCATGGGCGCGATCTGGTGCCGGCGATCTGGCTGCCGGATCCGTCGATCCGGCGCGATTGCGAGCTCGCCCGTTCACCTTCGGGTGCCCATGCCCCGTGTCTGATCTTCGATCGACTCGAGATCCCGGAGCCGTGGCGCGCCAACGAACGAGAAAGCTCTCGAGGGCTTTCGTGAAGTCATCGAGTTCGCGGAACCAAGGAAGAGTCACCGGGCGCAAATCAGAGGCCTCGAAGTCGTAGACGAGGACGCGGTCCTCGGCAGAGCTGTCCGTGACTGGAAAGACGTAGAGCAGGCCCGTGCCGTCGTCTGAAAAGGCGATGGCGCGATCGTGGATCGCATGCTCCAGCTCCTGCTTGCGTGGCAGGAAGTCCCGGACTCGTTCGCCGAGTAGATGTTGGCGTACACGAAATTCCGCCTCCATACCGGCTCAGAAACCAGATGAAGTCTTCGGGCAGCTTCGCTCCGAGAGCATTCTCCAGTGCCTCGCGTTCCGCTGGGTCAAGCGGCTGGTCCTGTTCGCCGTCGAAGAGCCTTGGCTGTTGCTCACGCAGTCGATCGATGGCCTGCGCGAAGTCCCCGCGCGTCATGAAGGGGCTCGCTCCCCGTTCGGACTAGAGGGCACGTCGCGGGCGCCGTCAAGAACGTCGCGCCGCGATATGGCGCTGGCCCGCGCCGTGCCTATGCCTCGTTGCGACAGCGACGGTGCTCAGGGGTTGCCTCCGATCGGGGGCTCGCACGCGACGACGTCGTACCTAGGCGCGGGCTGCACCGGTTCCGCCCAAGCCGCGTCCTGGAGATCGAGCGGTCTGTGTCATTTGGCGGCACTCGATCGGGTATCTGCCCGTCCCGTGATCGGACGGAAACAACGAGATTCGGCGGCCCCCAATCGGTGATCTGCCATGCAAGCGTACGTGGCCCGTCGCCGTCAGCCTCTCGCGCACACCGTGCACTGAGCGCTCGCTGCGAACGAACAGGTACGGCTACAGGCCCTGGTGAAGATCACGCGGCTGGCGACGGCGAAGAGGATGACTGCTGTGCCGCCGTAGAGCGTCACCGCGCCGAACCCGTCGCTGCTCAGGAGTAGGCCCATGATCGAGATGTTGATTGCCAGCGAGGTCATGCGGGCGCTCATGTCGATGCCCGATGCCATGCCCGCGCGGGCGCTCGGCACGGACGCGGTGGTGGTGTTCGTGACGGGTGTGTTCGTGATCCCCAGGCCGACACCGGCTAGCAGGAGTCCCGGGGCGAGCGTCGCCCAGTTCGGCTCGGCGACGGCGCCGCCGAGGCGGAGCGCCAAGATCCCGAGGCCGATCGTGAGGAGCCCGAGCGGGATCACGACACGCGGCTGGTAGCGCAACGCGAGGCGTTCGCCGAGCGGTGGCAGGACGAGGGTGGGCAGCGTGTAGGCCAGGAGGATCGTGCTGGCGGCGGCCGCGGAGTAGCCGAGATCCGCTTCGAGGTAGATCGGCAGGTAGACGATCAGCGGCCAGAAGCTGAAGTTCATGCCAGCCGAACCGAGAATCGCCCCTGAGAAGGGTCGGATGCCGAAGACGCCGAAATCGATCATCGGGTCGGCGCGAGTGCGCTCGACGACGACGAACGCGGTCAGCAGGGCGGCGGCTGCAGCGATGATCGCGAGCGCCGGCAGGCTACCGAGCCCCAGATTCGGTCCCTCGGTGATCCACAGGACGAGGCCGACGACGCCCAGCGCAAGCGTTGCCATGCCTGCGACGTCAACGCGCGGCGCACGGGGGTCGCGCGACTCCTGCGCCCCGGCGAGCAACATCGCCAATGCGGCGGGCGCGACGGCCACCTGAACGAGATAGACCCAGCGCCAGCTCGCGGCATCGATCATCAGGCCGCCGGCGAGAGGGCCGAACCCCAGGCCGACGCCGAAGACGACGCCCCATGCGCCGAACGCACGCGCCCTCCGCGTGCCGGCGGCGAACTGGTTGGAGAGGACGGCGATCTGGCAGCTGAGCATCGCGCCGCCGGCGGCACCCTGCAGCCCCCGGGCCGCGATGAGGGCCGGAGTCGAGGTGGCCATTCCGCACAGCAGCGATGCGAGGCCAAACGCGGCGATCGCGCCAGCGAGCAGGCGCTTGCGGCCGAAGCGGTCGGCCAAGGCGCCGGTTGGCATCAGCACGCTGGCGACCGCCAGGGTGTACGCGCTCATGACCCACGAGACCTCAGCCAACGAGCCTCCAAGCTCGCGCCGGACCGTGGGCAGGGTGACGGGGACGCTCGAGATCTCCAGGCCGAACATCAGCGCCGCGAGGCAGACGGAAGCGAGGGCGAGCGAGTCGTGACGAGGTCGAGACATGCAATAGAGCTTCCACGCCGTTCGCCGCGGTTGGAAGCGAGGTTCCCCGGCATTTCCGTCGATAGCCCGCAAGATCGCAGGTACGATGGGCGTTATGCCGCAGAACTCACGACGGGCCCTGGACGCGGTCGACGGCGCGATCCTTCGCCTTCTCCAAGACGACGGGCGGATGACGACGGCCGAGCTCGCGCGCTCGATCCACATGTCGCCGACGGCAACCGCCGACCGACTGCGGAGCCTCGTCGACGAGGGCGTCATCCGTGGATTCCGGGCGATCGTCGACCCAGTCGCCCTCGGCTACCCAGTCTCGGCCTTTATCCGCCTGAGCCGCCGCGGAAGCATGGAGCGCTTTCAGGAATTCCTCGAGCGCACCCCTGCGATCCGCGAGTCCCACCACGTCACCGGCGAGGACTGCTGCCTGCTGCGGATCCTCAGCCCGTCGATGCAAGAACTCGAGGAACTCGCGATCGCACTGACGGCCTTCGGTCATGTGACCACGAATCTCGTCTTCTCCACGCAGGTCCTCGACCGCCCGTTGGTTCCGGCGGACAGCGCCCGCGGCGGCGAAGACATGGCAGCGCACGGAAACGCCGACCGGTCTCATCAGCGCCGCATTGATCGCGACGGGCCGCCGCGCTCCGACACCCGACGGCCGGCCATCACATAGCTCGCCCAACAGAGGCACCGGACAGGCGCTTCGAAGCGTCCACGCCGAAGGCGTCAGGGTGATGCCAAACCCCGTGCCACGCGGCGATGCTCGCGGCCACTTCGTGCGGGAACGCGAGCGTCTCTGCACGTCCCGCACCGAGCGGGCGATTCGGCTGCGAAGTCATCCTTCGGGGGCGAGTGTCGGTCATCCGGATCGGCATGGCCCTGGGGCGCAGTCAAAGCGACTTAGGGAGCTTGCGAAGGGACCACGTCGGAAGGGCGGACGCAACCGCCGCGACGCGCGACGCCAACGCCGCCCTTGCGGCCACGCTGGCGTTCGAGGACACGCGAGACTTTGATGAGGCCGCGCGCGGCTTGATCGCACCCCTTCCCGACGGCGGCAAGGTGCGCAATGCCGACGGCGATCTGGTGTGGGATCTGTCGCGGTTCGACTTCATCCACGAGCACGAGGACGCGCCGGCGACGGTCAATCCGAGCCTGTGGCGCCAGACCCGACTGGTCGTGCAGGGCGGGCTCTATGAGGTGGTCGCGGAGCTCTACCAGGTGCGCACACTCGACCTGTCGAACATCACGTTCGCCGAGGGCCCGGACGGCGTCGTGGTGTTCGATCCGCTGATCTCGACCGAGACGGCGGCGGCCGCGCTCGAACTCTATTACCAGCATCGCCCGCCCAAGCCCGTCGTCGCCGTCGTGTTCTCGCACAGCCACGTCGACCATTTCGGCGGCGTGCGCGGGATCGTCGACGAGGCCGACGTGCAGGCGGGCAAGGTCCGGGTCGTCGCGCCGGAGGGCTTCCTCGAGGCGGCGGTGGCGGAGAACGTCCTAGCCGGCAACGTGATGAGCCGGCGCGCCAGCTACATGTACGGCAACCGGCTTGCGGCCGACCCGCGCGGCCAGGTCGGAGCCGGTCTGGGCATGTCGACCTCCTCGGGCACGATCGGCCTCATCCCGCCGACCGACATCGTGACCGACACCGGCGAGCGGAGGAACATCGCCGGCCTCGACTTCGAGTTCATGATGGCGCCCGACAGCGAGGCGCTGGCCGAGATGCATTGGTTCATCGAACGGTTCAAGGCCGTCACGGCGGCGGAGAACTGCTGCCACACGCTGCACAACACGTACTCGATCCGCGGCACCAAGATCCGGGACCCGCTGGCGTGGTCGAAGTACCTAGAGCGAACGATCGAGCTGTG
Organism: Gemmatimonadaceae bacterium; assembly: GCA_036280115.1. Lineage (GTDB taxonomy): Bacteria > Gemmatimonadota > Gemmatimonadetes > Gemmatimonadales > Gemmatimonadaceae > JAJKIV01. The sequence continues at coordinate 1,375 of DASURJ010000053.1, read as the reverse complement.
GGGTGACCGTGCCGAGCTGATGTTCGGGATGCATCACTGGCCAGCTTGGGGCCGCGAACGCGTGCTCGAGCTTCTTGGCATGGCGCGCAACGGCTACCGGTACATCAATGACGAGACCCTGCGGCTGGCCAACCATGGGCTGACGCCGAGCGAGATCGCCGAGCGTCGAGTTCCAGGGCGAGCTCGGCCGCCACTGGGCGATGCGCGGCTACTACGGCTCGCTCAATCACAACGTCAAGGCCACCTACGTCAACTACCTCGGCTGGTTCGACGGCAACCCCGCCAACCTGCACACGCTGCCACCCGAAGGCGCCGCGAAACGCTACGTCGCGTTCATGGGCGGAGCCGAAGCCACGCTCGACAAGGCACGCGGCGCATTCGAACTCGGCGACTATCGCTGGGTCGCCGAGGTCGTCAACCACGTCGTGTTCGCCGATCCCAACAACGCCGCCGCGCGAGGACTGCAAGCCGACGCGCTCGAACAACTCGGTTACCAGACCGAATCCGGGCCGTGGCGCAACTTCTACCTCAGCGCCGCCCAGGAGCTGCGCAACGGCGTGCGCGCGCTGCCGACACCGAACTCCGCCACCCCCGACACCGTGCGCGCGATGAGCGTGACGCTGTTCTTTGACTATCTCGCCGTGCGGCTCAACGGCACCCGCGCGGGCGACCGGAGAATCACCCTCGCGTGCGTGTTCCCAGACCTCGACGAAACCTGGACGCTGCTCCTAAGCCATGGCGCGCTCAGCCATCGACGCGGCAACGTCCCCGACGCTGACGCGACAATCACGATCGGCCGCAGCGATCTCAACGACGTCATCCTCGGGACGGCCACGGTCACCGCCCTGGTGAAGGACGACCGCGCGAAACTCGCGGGGACGAGCAGGCGCTACACGACCTGGTCGACCTGCTCGACGAGTTCGAGTTCTGGCTCAACATCGCAGCGCCCTAGACATTTCCATGACCCGGCCGCTAGCCCTGGAGTACGCAAATCGGGACCATCCCGAGGACGACGAAAGCCCTGAATTTCCAGGGCTTTCGTGAAGTCGGGAGACAGGATTTGAACCTGCGACGCCCGGCCCCCAGCCGGAGCGATCCGGTTCTGTGGGGTGCAACTCAGCGCTGTAGAGCGCTGCTCTCAGTGCTCTGAGTTGCCCTGGGTTGCGCTCAATTTGCACCCCACGGCGAGATCAAGATTCCGCCGCCCTAGAGACGGGAGAGTTCACGGACGAAGTTGTTCAGCCCTTCCCGTAAGGGTCGACGTACACGTCGTCGATGCTCCAGGTACCTCCGTCGGCACTGAAGTGGAGGACCACGGTCCGGCCGCTGATCAGCGACAGGACGTTCGTCGGCATCGCCAGCACTGGTGAAGGCA
>DASURJ010000052.1:0-7830 GCA_036280115.1 Gemmatimonadaceae bacterium | reverse complement strand
AGCGCCTGCACTTCGGGCGTGATCCCCAGTTCCTCGGCCGAGACGACTTTCGCGGGGATGACGCGAAGAACGGCACCGCCCCCTTTCCGCTCTCGGAACGCGTTCGCGCGAAACCGTGCGAGCCCGTTGATCTCGTACGCGAAGTCAGTGTCGTTCAACTCCGCGTACTCGACGCGGTTCCGCTCGGGCATGATCACCTGGAGCATGCGCACGAGGGTGGTGTCATCGAGGGGCGGTTCGTCGAGCCGTACCATCTCGCCGTGCCGGCGCAGGATCGGTGGCTCGCCACACCGCAGATGGAGATCCGATCCGCCCTGCTCTACCAGCTGGCGCAGGAGGTTGTCCATCGCCGCACGCGCGGTCGGGTCGTCCGCCGGCCGGGCCGTCGCCGTGGTCGCGGCGTGGACTGCGGGCGGCGCGACGTCCGCCCCCGGCGCCGCCTGAACGCGAGACGCGGCCATGGATGGCGTCGGTCGTCCCGCTCCGGATGCGGGCGACTCACTCGCCGTGATGGCGGCGAGCCACTTGCCCCCTTCGTTCGTGGCGCGCGCGTTGAATACGCCGTCGCCGGTGCGGTACTGGAACTCGGTCGCGCTGCCCGCGTCGAGGTGGCGCAGTGCGTCGGGCGGCGCGATCTCACGGAGCAGGCCGAGGAGCTGCGCTGCCCCCAGTGCCTGCTTGGTCACCGGGACGGTGGCGCCATCCTTCACGAGCGATGCGAGCTCGTTCTCGACGAGGCGCAGGGATTGAGCGCGGTTGCTCACCATGACGGAGAGCAGGCGGTCCAGCTGTGGCATGGGGCTCCGTCAGTCGAGCGGCTTGACGCGCTCGATGAAGCTGCGATTCAACAGCACGGTACCTTCCGCAGTGTACAACAACAGGAAGCGCTCGCCGACTCGATTGAGGTAGTCGACCACGCGCGTGCGCCCACTGTGCGATTCGAGATAGACATTTCCCGTGTGCACGGCACCGCCAAAGAGCCACACCGTAATCGTCGCCGCCGCGCCGATCTGCCATTCGTCCGCGGGCGACGGTTCCCGACTCTCGACTTCGCGGACGCGGTCCTTCGCGATGAGGAACAGCTCGCCGTCCGTCGTCAGCATTGGAAAGAACGGCTCGGCGGAGTTGAGAATGTCGGCCGCCTCCTCGCGCCCGTAGCGATTCCGCGGGCTCGCCTGAACGAACAACTCCCCCGTCATCCGATCCCCGCCAACAGTGACGACGACCGCGGCGAGGCGTTCCTTCTGGATGCGGTAGTCGTTGTTCATGGTGCTCACAGAGATCCTCGGATGCGTTGCCAGATGAGGACGCATCACGGCGAAGGCGGGTCACCGGGCGGGCGGCGGCATCGTTACGCTCCGGGCGTGGAATGTCACGGAGCGATCAGCGATCGACTGTCAGCTGTCAGCGCTGTCAGCTATCAGCACTCAGCTATCAGCAAGGCACACGGGCGGGCCCTCAGTGGTCCTGGCCGATTCGTGTACGGCTGGCATCTCGGACGGCCGGTCTCGCAATGACTTGCGACCTGGGGAACGTCCCTTAGGAATGGAGCTGTGTGCCGCAGGAAGTCCCCACACCCTTTCGGGCTCGCGGCGAGAGGGCGCGTCTGGTCTTCGGGAGCGATCCGTTTTCATCTGTTCGATCCGCTGAATCCGTATCCCCGTTCACGGAAGCCAGCCTTGCCCAGGCGCGCGCCGTGCGCAGCGAACCGTCATCGCTGATAGCTGATGGCTGATAGCTGATGGCTTCAGTCATGTAAATGCCGCTCGCGCTCGTACATCTCGCGCCGCTCGAGCTGCACCGTGACGTGGTCGATGCCAAAGAGTCGCATGGCATCATGCACGTGCTCGAGGACATGCTGATGCCGCTCCGGCTCCCGTACGATCGCGTGCGCGCTCATCGCGACGAGGCCCGACGTGACCGTCCACACGTGGAGGTCGTGCACCGACTCGACGCCGGGAATCGCCTCGAGCTGTGCTCGTACGGATCCGAGCGAGATGTGCGATGGCGTCGACTCCAGCAACACGTCCACTGACTCCCGCACGAGCCGCCACGCGCCGCGCAGGATCAGGACCGCCATGATGATCGACGCGACCGGATCTGCCGCGAGCCAACCGGTGGTGCGAACGACGACCGCCGCGATGACCGTCGCGACGGAGCCGAGGAGGTCGCCGAGGACGTGGAGATACGCGCCGCGAACGTTGAGGCTCGATTCGCCGTGCGCGTGAAGCATGCGCGCGGCGATGAGATTGACCAGAAGCCCCGCCGCCGCGACCGCGAGCATCAACCCACTCACGAGCGGCTCGGGCACGCGGAGCCGAGTCACCGCCTCCCAGACGATCCACGCGGAGATGAGGAGGAGGGTCGCGCCATTCAGGAACGCCGCGAGCACCTCCCACCGGAGGTAGCCGTACGTGCGCTGGGGCGACGCGGGCTGACGGCTGAACCATGCCACGAACAGGGACAGCGCCAGAGCTGCCACGTCCGTGAGCATGTGGCCGGCGTCGGCGAGCAGCGCGAGGGAGTTTGAAAGAATTCCACCCACGACTTCGACGACCAGAAACACGGCCGTGATGACCAGGGCCGCACGCAAACGCCGGACGGTCGTTGTGTTGTTGGTGTCGCGGGCATCGCCGATGGCGCCGGCGTGGGTATGTGCGCCCTGATGGTGATGGTGTCCAGGGCCGTGCGCGTGGTCGTGCATCGTCACGGCTGGGATGGAGCAGGCACCGACGAAGTGCGAGCGATGCGGCGTGAGATGTCGGCGCACATCCGCACCGCTTCCTTCATGCTCGACGGGTCGGCAACGCCTCGACCGGCGATATCGATCGCCGTCCCGTGATCCGGAGACGTGCGCGGGAACGGGAGCCCGAGCGTGACGTTCACCGCGTGGCCGAACGCGGCCACCTTGATTGCCGTCATCCCGACGTCATGGTACGGCGCAATCACCGCGTCGAACTCGCCGCGAAGGGCACGAACGAACACGGTATCGGCGGGGAACGGACCGGCTACGCCCAGGCTCCGCGCCACGGGGGCAAGCACCAGATCGTCCTCGGAGCCGAACCGCCCACCGTCGCCGGCGTGCGGGTTCATGGCGCACAGCGCGATTCTCGGGTGTGGTAGCGCGAACCATTGCTCCAGTCCGCGGCGCGTCACCTCGATGGCCGTCGCGATGGCCTGCGGAGTGACGGCGGCCGGGACGTCACGCAGCGCGACGTGCGTGGTCGCGAGAACGACGCGCAAAGGGTGCTTGCCACCGTCAGCCGTCGTGGAGGACGCCAGCATCATCGCGACTGGGTGACCCGTCAGCGCGGACAGCATCTCGGTGTGCCCGGGATAGTCGTACCCCCCGGCCAGGAGCGCGGCCTTGTCGATGGGCGCGGTGACGATTCCGGATACGTGCCCGGCGAGCGCGAGCGACGCCGCGCGCTCGATTGCCTGCCCCGCCAGTCGGCCTGCCAGGGCCACACGCTCCGCGGCACTCCCGTGTGGCTGCCACTCGCCGACGAGATCGTCCGCAGCGACAGCTGCACCGGCGGGCCCGACGACCACGAGCTCGGCCAGATCGCGGAGCGCAGGATCGTCACGAACGGCGGCAACGATCTCGGGTCCGATGCCGCGGACGTCGCCTAACGTGACCGCGAGGCGAACCGGGGTGGGCACGGGCGGTGTCGCGTCTCCGCCGCGGCGGCTAGACGCGGACGGAGATGTAGACCTCCTTCCGCATCTGCTCGATGACGCGCCGCATTCCACGCTCCTGTGACAATTGATCCCGGATCTGGTTGCGGAAATCGGAGAGCGTGTATTCGCCGCCGTCGTCTGCCTTGAGGATCTGCGCGACGACGAACTTCTTTGCCGCGCGCGCAGGGTCTTCGATCGCGAACGGGTCGACGAAGTCGCCGGTCCCTTTCCCCTCGAAGGCGGTGCGATACGATTCCGGGAGCTGCGTGCGATCGAAAGGTTGGAGGCTCCCCTTCTCCTCCTCGGAATCGTGATACCGAGCGGCAAGGGTGTCGAAGTTGGTCCCCGCCTTCCACATCGCAAGCACGCTATCGGCGCGCAGCCGTGCCGCCGCAATGTCCGACGAGTCGATGGCCGGACGAATGAGAATGTGGCGAGCTTTCACCTCGCCTGGCTGCACTCGGTCGACGCGAATGATGTGGTACCCGAACGTGGTTTCCACCACTGGGCTCAGCTGGCCCGGGGCCAGCGCGAACATCCACCGCTCGAATTCCGGCACCATTGCGCCGCGGCGATGCCAGCCCAGATCGCCCCCGAGCTCCTTGGACGACGGGTCCATCGACTCGCGCTTCGCGATCTGCTCGAAGTCACCGCCACGCCGCAGCTCGATGGCGATCGAATCCGCCTTCGCCTTTGCGTTGGCTTTCGCCGCGTCCGACGGGCGTGCCGGGATCACGAGCTGGCGGAACGTCACGGTTGCTGGCCGTTTCGGGAGGTTGTCCTTGGCCTTCTCGAATGCCTCGTTGACATCGGCTTCGCTGACCGGCACCGGGACGATCTTCCCTTCCTGACGCAGCTTCGCGAACAGCTTCTCCTGGAGCGCATTCCGCCGGGCGCGCTCGTTCATCCAGCGGCGATATTCCTCGGGCGTGCCGAACCCGCCGTTTCGCAACGCGGTGGCGAATTCGAGGTCGCTCTTGAACTGCGACCGGACGCGTTTCATCTGCGCTTCGGCGGCGCTCGTGACCTCCAGGTCCGTGACGTGCACGGCCGTGTCGCGCAGCGCGCGCTGCACGATCACTTCCTCGTCGATCATCTCCTCGATCACGCTCCGGGCGAGCGCCATCTGGGCTGAGTCGCCGGGCGGGACCTGCAACCCTCGCGCACGCCGCTCGTTGATCTCCTCCATCACTTCCGTCCAAAGGATTGGACGGTCGCCGACGACGGCGGCGATGCGGTCGACCGGCAGCGAGCCCGTGTCGGCCCCTGTAGCCGCCGGTGGCCGCAGCGCTTGCTGTGGCTGGGTGGTCTGCCCCGCGACTGGCCGCGCAAGCGCGGCCAGGCATGCCGTAACGACGAGGACGGATCGAGGATTCATCATGGCTCGTTTTACCCTGTCACGACGGGAGCGGTCCGTATCGAGACTAGGGTTTGCGCTGCGAATCGGGCGCTGCAGGGGTCGCCGGCGGTGCACCAGGCTGGCCACCCGGCAGCGGCACGGCCGACGGCGGCTGCTGCGCCGCCCGCGTGGAGTCGGCCACCGCGCGCAGGCGCTGTGCACGCTCGAACGCGCGATCGATGCCGGCGGCGTTGACCTTGTAGTCGTACTTGCTGTGGAGCGCCGCTTCGAGCGGTTGCGGGATCGCGATGAATTGCTCGTCCTTCGTCAGCAGGCGCTCGAGGTAATCATCGACGCGCGCCGCCGCGAGCCGCTCCCGCTCGCCGGTCGTCTTCGCGCTGTCAGCCAGGCGGTTCGGCGACACGTTGAGGCCCGACCACGTCGACGCGACCATCGAGACGAATCCCCGGCGGATCTCGTTGACCTCGGCCGTATCGAGCGTCACCTTGGCGCTGTCGGCCTGACGCAGCAGCAGATCGTTGCGCACGATCGCCTTCACGAAATCGGGCAGCATCGAATCGGGAGCCTGCTGGATCTGCTGTCGGAGCTGCTGTGGATTCGGGAACGCCGTGATCCACTTCGCCGCTCGCGCCGCGGTGAAATCGCCCATGATGGACGTCGCGATGACCGTCTTGTCGTCGCGATGGGCATCCGGGTTTGCGGCGAGCGCCTTGACCACTGCGGGCGCGTTAGGCCGCACCTGAACCTTGGCCGTCTCGTTCAACTGCGCGACGTAAGTGCTCTCACCGACGCGAACGGCGCTCTGGTTGTTCACCTGCGCGAACTGGTCCTTCACCTCGTCATACGTCGAGCGACGGATCAGGTGGTAGCCGTACTGTGAGCGGACGGGCTGGGAAATCTCGCCCGGCTCGAGCGCCGCGACGGCGTTACCGAACTCCGGCACCATCTGCTCCTTCTGGAACACACCGAGGTCGCCGCCCGGTCCGGCCGCGCCCTGCTGGTTGTGCCGATTTGCCATGTCGGCGAAGTTCGCGGACGTGAGCTGCGCGCGGACCGCCCGCGCGCGCCGGAGCGCCGAGTCTGCCGCAGGGCTCTCACCCGGCGGGGCGTTGAACAGGATGTGGCGCGCCGCGAGGAGCTTGCCTTCAGCGTAGTCGGCGGCATTGCGCGACGTGTCGGTGCCGGCCCACGTCTTCGCGACGATGTCGTACCACTTCCTGATCCGCGTGTTCGTCGTCGCCGGCCACATGGCTTCGTCGACCAGCTCGGGCTGATTCAGCGAATCATTGTGGGCCGCCGCTCGCGCAAGCAGCTGGTAGTTCACCCACATATCGGCGACCGTCTGCACGACGTCGCGACGAAGCGGGATCTTCGACGCACCGAGGAGCTCGGCGAGCCGGGTAACCGAGAGCTCCTGAGAGCCGGCACGTGCGGCGACGTCGACGTGAGCCGTCATCGCCTCCTTGAAGCCGTCACACGCGGCGAGCGGAATGCTGGCGGCCAGAGCGAGGACGAGGGGACGTTTCATCGGGAAAGAGATTGGAGTGATCGCGCATCCATTAGCCGAGGACGGCAAGCGAAGAGCCGGCTCCTCGGCCAGACGGCGGGTGACTGGTACACGGCGATTGCCGCAAACGTTCAGGCGGCCGCCAGTCCCCGGAGGGCCCGGACGAGCCCGTCGAGGATCGGCGAACCGCCGACTCGGGTCAGCTTGAGCGATAACGGGTGCGTGCGACGCACCTCGGCCTGGAACTGTACTTCGTGGAACGCGGCGGAAAGCCCCTTCATGCGCGGCACCGCCGTGTCGCGAAAAGTAACACGCGCTTCGTCACCGCGCACCAAGATGCCGTCGATCCCGAGCGCGCCACCAACCAGACGAAGAGTTGCAGTCGAAAAGAACGCCTCGGCAGGGGGCGGCAGCGGCCCGAACCGATCCCTGACCTCCGAACGAAGCTCCTCGATCGTCTCGGGCGACGTCAGTGCGGTGAGGCGACGGTATACGTCGAGCTTGGCATCCTGGGACGGAATGAACTCGTCGGGAAGGTACGCCGGAACGTCGAGCGACACATCCGACGGTGTCACCTTCGGCGCGCCACCCCCTTCCACGACGCGGCGCACCGTCTCGTCGAGCATCCGCAAGTACATGTCGAACCCGACCGCCTGCACGAAGCCCGACTGCTCGGGGCCGAGCAGGTTGCCGGCCCCACGGAGCTCGAGGTCCTTGAGCGCGACGCGATACCCCGAGCCCAGCTCGGTGTGGTGCTCCAGCACCTGAAGACGCCGCTCAGCGTCCTCGTCCACGCTGTCGGGAACCAGCAGATAGCAGTACGCCCGCCGGTGCGACCGGCCAACCCGGCCCCGGAGCTGATACAGCTGCGCGAGCCCGAAGTGGTCCGCCCGATTCACGAACATCGTGTTCGCATTCGGGACGTCGAGCCCCGACTCCACGATCATCGTGGAGACCAGGACGTCGACATCTCCGCTCACGAAGCGGTGCATCACGTCCTCGAGGTCGCGGTCCCGCATCTGTCCGTGCCCGACGGCCACGCGCGCGCGTGGGACGACGCGCCGAAGGCGGTCCGCGATCGCTTCGATGGTCTCGATCCGGTTGTGGACGAAGAACACCTGCCCTCCGCGATCGAGCTCCCGCGCGATCCCTTCCTCGATGAGCCCCTCGTCCCACGGTTCCACGAACGTCAACACCGGCGAGCGGTCCCGCGGAGGCGTTTGCATCAGCGTCATGTCACGCAAACCGGCCAGGGAGAGGTGCAGCGTGCGCGGGATCGGCG
>DASURJ010000051.1:0-2329 GCA_036280115.1 Gemmatimonadaceae bacterium | reverse complement strand
GGTCGCATCGCCTTCCACGTGCGCGATCCAGGCGCGAACCTCCAGAGCGAGAACGCGAATATTGCGCGCGAACAGGTCCTCGCCTGACGTGCTGGCCCGCTGCTCGAGCGTTGCGAGTCGGTCGACGGACGTTCGTGCGTGGTCGACCCGACCTTCCCGCGCGGCCCCGAGGCCCTTGGCAAACCACGTCACGGCTTCGGGCCAGGTGAACCGGTCCCACTCGAGACCGGGCGCTTCACGTGGTACGAGCGACGCCGCCTCGCGCCATGCCCGCCGCTCCAGCGCGTAGCGAGCGCGCGTCGAAGCGAGGTGAAACGCCGTCTTGAATGTGGGCTCGAGGTTCGGCGTCTCGTGGAGCCGCTTCACCTGTGCCGCTGCCTCGGTGTCCGCTCCCTGCTGCAGGTACGCGTAGACGACGTACTCGATGGCATGCGGAAATTCGTCCCAGACATACTGGCCGCGGTCGCCGGCAGGTTGCTCGAGCGCGGCCTCCGCCGCGAGCAGGTTTCCTCGCACCACTGCGGCCCAATCACCGAGGCGCGTGTAGATGTGCGTCGGCATGTGGAGCGCGTGTGGGTTGCGCGGCGCACTCGATTCATACTTTCGCGTCACATCCAGTGACAGGCGCTCGCGGCCCGACGCGTCATTCGCGTGTACCAGGTAGTGCATGGCGCCGGGATGCGATGGGTTCTGCCGGTACACCTCGAGCAACAGATCGGCGGCACGCGCCGCGTGTGCCGCCACCGAGTCATCATGTGGCGGTGACGACGCGATATGAGCGAGCGCGTAGAACGCCGTGATTTCCGGATCGTTCGCGAAGGTGGTGTGAGCCGTCGCCATCGCCTGCTCCCATCGACGGATTCGCTGCCAGTAGTCGGGCGACTCGGGCTCGCGATAGAACGCTGCCGTGGCATTCAGGAGCATCCGCTCCCGGTCGCTCGTATTCGGGATCTGCAACGCTCGTTGTACGGCGTCCCAGCCCGTCCGCCGATCTGCCAGGCTGGGTCGGGTCGGCCAGAGCGGTTGGAACAACGTCATGGCGACGCCCCAGCCGGCCATGGCGCATCGCGGGTCGATCTGCGCGACTTTCTGGAAGGCCTCGCGGGCGCGTGGGTAGGTCATGTGGTGAAGGAGCGCGACGCCGCGGTTGAACTCCACTCGCGCGTCTCGTGAACAGGAGATCGGGAAATCCACGCTGGAGACAGCGTGCTCCTGATGCCCTTGCCCTGACGCGACGCGCGGGAGGTCACTGACGACGGTGATGGCGACCACGGCCACCACGGAGGAGGGGCGAACGAACCTGCGGTTCATGGGTGTCACTCTGCGCGAGACTGGTTGCTCAGGCTGAGCCGCGTCACTCGCCGATCCCCAAAGATACGCCGGCGATTAGCGTGTCAACGCGACGCACTCGCCACCCGCGTGGTGTACGCCACCCCGTCCGGGGTGTCTCCCGTCGCGATGTGCCCCACCACCTCGCGCGCGTTCACGTCGATGATCGCCACGCGTCCCTGACGGCTCAGCGACTGGAAGAGGTACCGTCCGTCCGGCGTGATCGTGACCCCCTGCGGGCCACCCCCAGCAAACGTTAGGCGGCCGAGCTCCTGGCGGGTTGCGCGGTCGAGAAAGCGGAGGGTCTCGCCGCGAAGGTCGGGGAGGAACGTGTACCGCCGGTCGGGAGAAAACAGGATCCGGTAGGGCCACCCCAGCCCCTCGGCCGCGGTCGTCACCGCGCCAGTACGGGGATCGACCACGCTCACCTTCCCGGTCGCGTTGCTGCCCACCCATACCTCGGCGCCATCCGGAGTGACGTTGACTGCTTCCGGCTGCGCCGGGACCTCGAAGCTCCGCACGTACTCGCCCGTGCGGCCGTTCAGCTCCGACACCGTGTTGCTTCCGATGTCACCAGTATAGAGGAGCGAGCCATCCGCCGTGGCGGCGACCATGTGCGAGCCGCGGTGCTGCGTGGGGATAGCGCGACGGACCGCACCGTCGGGCACGTTCACGATCACGACGTTCCCGGTCGTCTCGGACGTCACCGCAACGAGGCTGTCGCCAGGGAGATACACGATCCCGTGGGGCCGAGTGTACGTCCCGAGGTCGATCGTGCGCGCGACGCGCCGCCCCGGGACATCGATGACGGTGAGCGTCTTGCCGCCGGACTGCGCGCCGTAGTCGGTCACTACCGCGGTCCGGCCGTCGGACGACAGCACGACTTCGTGCGGACCCTGACCGGTCGGCAGCGTGGCGAGCGTGCGCCCGCTGGCGACGTCGATGATCGTCGCGGTGGCCGGACCCTTGTTCGTGATCACGAGCGTGCCGGTAAGCCCGG
>DASURJ010000050.1:0-5727 GCA_036280115.1 Gemmatimonadaceae bacterium | reverse complement strand
TTCGTGCGCGACCGCGTCTCCGGACGTTGGGCGTATCGCGAGTTCGAGGTCCGCGTCGACACCGGTCGTGTTCTCCCCGAGCCACTCAGGGATCCGAGCCACGGGGACGCGCTCTCCATCCAGCTGTTCAAGCCGGGCTCTGCGCAGACCGGCGGTCTCCGATCGATCGTCCCGAGGCTCGACGACCGATACCGCGTCTGGTGGGGCGCGGACATGATCGGGCGTCCCGATGTGGAAGGGCGGGTGGGGTACGGTGTCGTGGTGAAGTGGTATCAGGACGGAGCGGAAACGCGCTACGAGCCCATGGAAGTCTTTCCGCTGCCCCCGTTAGGCGACGCCGAGCCGGGCGAGTGGTCGTCGTGGTTCAGCGCGGCGACGCTGCGGCCCGGCGCGTTCGGCTGGTGGGCCGAGGTGCACGGCACGGCGGTGGACTCGATTCCAAAGCCGGACCTTCCGTTCGAGTTGCGGTGGCGGACAATGCTCACGGACGTCGCTGGGGTGGTGCCCTGACGACGCTGGCGAAGCACGCGCGCGGTGACGGTCAGCGAGCTGATGGCTGATGGCTGATGGCTGTTATTAGCTCATGCCGTGAGGGCGCGTAGCGCCCTCACGCATGTGGCGCCCACGCCTTCTCCCCGGGCGCGTACGGCGCGCACGGATCGAATCGGCCCGGCGACTCCACGTAGCGCTGCGCCTGTTTGCAGCCGATCTCCGACGTGAAGTAGCCCAGGAGCGCGAGCTCCTTCATCATGCGGAAGTAATGCGTCGGTGTATCGGCCGTGATCGCGGTCGCGGCCCCCGCCTCGGCGCCCGGTGACGCTTCCTGCCGCTGGCCGGGCAGGAACCGCTCGGCGGTTGCCGTGTCGGCCTTCGTCGTGTCGGTGGCCGCCGTATCGACCCGTGTGCCGGGGGGCCTCCGCGTCGTCGTGTCGCGCTTCGCCGCCTCGCGTGCCGCGTTGCGCGCGTCCATGTGCTCCTTGGCCTCGCGATCGAGCGTCTCCAGCAACGTCGTCCGCTGCTCGGGCGTCGCCTGCATGAACGCGACGTTGTGCACCTGCCGGCTGCGTTCATCGAGCGCGCGCATGCCGTCACGGAACACCTTCTGGTCCTCGGGCTTGTACGTGTCCGTCACCATGAGCGCCATGAACGCGCCCGTCTGCGCGGCTTTCGCGCCGGGCGTGGACGTCTCGGGAAGGATCGTCTCGGCGATCTCGTCGAGGAGGGCGATGTCGTCGGCGGTGAATTCTCCGACGGCCGCGCTTCCCGCTCCCGCAGGCCGCTCCCGCTCGCACGCCGTGAGCAGCGACGTGCCACCCACGAACGCGATTCCGCCGAGGAGCGCGCTCACGCGCCGCACGGCCTCGCGGCGACTGATCACACCGCTCACGCCGCTCATCTCGACTCCGTCGGTCGTCACTTCAGGCTCGGGCATCGTTGAGTCTCCGGTCACAGATTGCGGCGGTTGATCTCGTTCACGGCGTGGTCCGCGGCCCGCGCGGTGAGCGCCATGTAGGTCAGTGACGGGTTCTGACACGCCGCGGACGCCATGCACGACCCGTCGGTCACGAAGACGTTAGGCGCGTCCCACACCTGGTTCCACTTGTTGAGCACCGAGTTGCGTGGGCTCGTCCCCATGCGCGCCGTGCCCATCTCGTGGATGCCCATGCCGGGGAAGTACTCGTTGTCGAACGTTTTCACGTTCTTGACGCCGCACGCCTCGAGCATCTCGGCCATGTCGTTCATCATGTCGCGGCGCATGAGGGCCTCGTTCTCGCCCGTCGCGCAGTCGATCTTGAGCACCGGCATGCCCCACTTGTCGGTCTTCGTCGTGTCGAGCGAGATCTTGTTGTCGTGATTGGGGAGCATCTCGCCGAACGCCGTCGCGCCGACGCCCCACCCGCCCGGCTGCGACATACGATCCTTGAACGCGCCGCCCACCCCGAGCTCGGCGACCGCGCGCGACCAGCCATCACGCCCCGCGCCGCCCTGGTAGCCGAAGCCGCGCAGGTAGTTGCGCTTGTCCCCGAACAGGTTGCGGTAGCGCGGGATGTAGAAGCCCGTCGGCCGCCGGCCGAAGACGTACTTGTCCTCCATGCCCTCGAGGTCACCGTCGGCACCACACCGGAAGTGGTGATCCATGAGGTTGTGTCCGAGCTGACCCGAGCTGCTTCCCAGACCGCCCGGCCACACGTCCGTCGCCGACCGCATGAGAAGCCACGTGGAATTGAGCGTCGACGCGCAGAGGAAGACGATCTTCGCCGTGTAGTCCGTCGTCTGGTTGTTCGTCGCGTCCGTCACGCGCACGCCGGTGGCCCGTTTGCGGTCCTTGTCGTAGAGCACCTCGCTCACGATCGCGAACGGCTTGAGCGTCAGGCGCCCCGTGGCCGCGGCTGCAGGGAGCGTCGAGGACTGCGTGCTGAAATACGCCCCGTACGGACAGCCAAGCCAGCACGCGTTCCGGTACTGGCACGCGGCGCGATTGCCGATCGCCTGCGTCAGGTTGGCCGTGCGGCCGGGAATGATCCGGCGGCGTCCGCCGAACTGCTTTTTGAGACGCTCGGCGACGAGCTCTTCGGCGCAGTTGAGCGGCATTGCGGGCTGGAACTGTCCGTCGGGAAGCTGCGGAAGGTTCTCCATCGACCCCGATATGCCGGCGTGACGCTCGACGAGATCGTACCACGGGGCGATGTCGCGGTACCGGATGGGCCAGTCGGTGCCGATGCCCTCGCGCGCGTTGGCCTCGAGATCGATGTCGCTCAGGCGGTAGCTCTGGCGCCCCCACATGAGCGAGCGCCCGCCGACCTGGTAGCCGCGGTACCAGTCGAAGCGCTTGACCTCGGTGTAGGGCGAGTCCTGGTCGGACGCCCACCAGTCGAGGTTCTTTTCATTGAGCGGGTAGTCGCGTTTGAGGACCGGGTATGCCTCCTCCATCGCGCGCGTGCGTCCGCCGCGATGTGGGTACTCCCATGGTCCCTTCGTCGCGTTCACGTAGTCCTTGACGTGCTCGACGTTCTTACCGCGCTCGAGCAGGAGGACGCGGAGCCCTTTCTCGGTGAGCTCCTTGGCGGCCCAGCCGCCGGAGATCCCGGACCCTACCACGATCGCGTCGTACTCGGTCGATTGCATGAACATCCTCACTCGACGTTGAGTGGTGGCGTGCCTGGCATTCCGAATATGGTCCGTTGTGTGTGGTTAAGGCAAAGGCGCACGGCTCTAGAGGCGCAGGGCCCGAACTACGCAGGGCCCGAACGTCGCACGCCCCAGACGGCAAGCGCGCTCCGCGCCTTTATGGCGTTGCGCCATCTCGCCGTTCCGAATCCGCCGAGCTCAGTTGTCACTCTTTACGACGATTCCAAACGGAACGACCTGCGGCGCGAACGGCCGGCCCATCGGGTCTCGCCCCTGAACCTGCACCCGGTAGAGCCCGCCCGAGATCGGAGTTTCGCCGTCCGACTCGAGGTCCCAGGTCACGCTCCAGCCGTCGGTCTGCGGCAGCGCTCGAACCAGGCTCCCGTCGCCTCGCAGGACGCGAACCAGCGACCGCGGTGGGACGTTGAAGATGCGAACGCCGACCGCACCCGGCTCGGGTGCAGCGGTCAGGCGGATCGCGCGCGGCCCGCGGTCCCGCACCGGCAGCGACCGAAGCGGCGAGCCCAGCATGGTCACTCCCGCAACCGCCCTGCCCGTTGTACGCACCTGAAACAGCGACGACAGCGCCTCGCCTAACGATGGATCGAGTCGCACGGCCCGGGCGAACGCGTCCGACGACTCCTCCAGACGTTCCACCTCCGCCAGCACCGTCCCCAGGTTGAACCACGCGGTGCTCAGGCTCGGCTGCTCCGCGAGCGCCTTGCGGTACTCGGCGATCGCCTCGTTCCGCTGGCCGGTCGACTGCAGAAGGTCCGCGTACTCGGCGCGGATCCACGCCAGCGCGGGCTGGAGGGCCAGCGCACGCTGGTAGAGGGCCTCGATCCCGGCCGGCGCGCGGCCATCCATCCGGTAGGCGTGGGCGAGGGCACGCAGACGGTCGGGATGCGTCGAGTCCCCTCCGACCGATCGCTCGAGCACGCGGATCGCTTCTGCCGTCCGACCCAACTGCTCGTACGCGGCGCCGAGGAGGAAGAGCGCCTCGCCGCGCGTGGTATCGGCGCCGAGGGCGCGATCGAGCGCGCCGGCCGCCCGCTCGAGCGCGCGCGCGTCGCTCGCGAGCGTCGCGTACAGCACGCTGCCCATACCACGGTAGACCTCGCCCTCAGGCCCCGATCGGTCGCGCGCGAAGTACGGCTCGACCGGTGCACCACGCGCACGCGACGCGTTAGGTGCCGCGGCATCGCGTGAGGCGACGCGGATCCAGTGATCGGTGAACGAGCCGTGCGGGACCCCGCGCTCCTCCGTCCTCGGCATGTGGCAGCTCACGCAGTCCGCGCTCGGCGCGTGCTCCGAGAGCGAGGACGACCGCGCCAACGGCGTCTGCAGGGCGTCGCTCGTGTGACAGGTCTGGCACGGCTGGTTACGACGTTCGACCTCCGCGGGCGGCTCGTGCGGGTTGTGGCACGTCGCGCACTCGAGCGGCGTCGGCGTCGATTGCGTTGCGAGAAAGCACGCGCTCTGCCGCAGCCGGTCCGCGTGCGACACGATGTCGATGCTCCCCGCAACCTTGAAGAAGGCCCAGTGATCGCTGAGAGCCTGCGAGGGGACGAAGCTGAACGGATTCTTGCCCTCGCGCAGCACCGAGACCGTCGTGTGCACGTGGCACTGCTCGCACACGTCCATACGACGCGCGACCGGAAGCCGAGCGGGGTTGACGATCGTGTTGTCGTACCCGCTATCCGAGGGCGCCGAGGACGCGCGCTCCTGCACGTGCAGCGCGCCAGGACCGTGGCAGCGTTCGCAGCCAATCCCCGGACGCAGCCTGGCGTATTTCGCCTCGAGGAAGGGCAGCGGCTCCGGGTAGCTCGCGTGGCAAGCGACGCACCGGTCGGGAAGCGACCGATCGAAGCGCGCGTTGTTGAGCTGATAGCCCGGACTGAAATCCCACCCTTTGCGACGGTACCACGTCAGGGGGAGCTGAAAGAGGCGGCCATTCTCCTCGGTGAAGTAGGTGCGCGCGATCGCTCCGCTGCCGGTCACCCAGTCGATCCGTCTGCGCAGCTCGTGCAGGCGGCGCCCTGCGGGTCCGGGAATGTATTCGACCTGGAAGAGCTGCCCATCGGTCTCGACGACCGAGTACGCGAGTCCGGTCGGCTGATGAACGATCCCGGAGTCCAGGACCGACTCGACGCGGTCAGCCGCGGCCCATCGGTGGAACGACCGCGACATCGCGTGCTGCCGGTACGCCGATGTCTCGGCCGCGTGGCATGAGGTGCATGCCGAATCGCCCACGTATGCCGTCGGCGTCTCGACGTTGCGGAATGGCGGTGAGGGCTCGTCGGCAACGAGCATGGTCGCCTGCGACGGCGCGCCGCGATCGCAACTCGCGAGCAGGCTCGCGAGCCCCAGGCTCAGGGCGATGAGATGAACGCGCACGCCGGCATTGCCGGCGCGTCTGTCCCAGGGCGGAGCTTCCTCGCGCGACACGACCGGGACATACATTGTCGCAGGGGCGAGCGCAACGTCGAACGGCGCGAACGGCGAAACAGGAGGTCCCGCGTGAACGATCGTGAACGTGAGGCGAACACAGCGCGTGCGCTCGACCGGCGTGACTTTGTCCGTGCGAGCGCCGCAACG
>DASURJ010000049.1:0-2778 GCA_036280115.1 Gemmatimonadaceae bacterium | reverse complement strand
GGCGGCTCGGCTTCGGCCGGCAGCTCGGAGCGCACCTGCTGCAGCCGCGCCGACACTTCGGCGAGCGCGGTGGTGCTGCTGTGGTTCAGCTTGAGGCGGATCGTGACGGTACTGATGCCAGCGCGGCTCGTGGACTCGATGTAGTCCACGCCGCTGATGGCCGAGACCGCGCGCTCGATGGGCGTCGTCAGGAACCCACGGACCGTCTCGGCGCTCGCGCCGTAGTAGACCGTGTTGATGACGACCGACGAGCTCTCGATCTTCGGATATTGCTGCACCGGCAACGTCGTCAGGGCGCGCCAACCCACGAGCACGAGCACGAGGTTGACCACCACGGCGAGCACCGGGTGTTTGATGAAGATGTCCGTGAAGGACTTCATGGTGACCGTCTCCCCTCCGTGGGCTAGCGCGATCCCAGCACGCGAGCGTCAGGCGCGGCGGAGTCGGGTGTGATCGCGACGAGGGCGGCGTCGCGGAGCTTGAACGATCCCGACGCGGCCACGCGCTCACCTGACGTGAGGCCGTCGAGGATCACGATCTGGTCGCCGAGCACGTCGCCAGCGACGACTTTGCGGGCCTGCGACCGAGGCTTGCCGTCCTTGCCGGCGGCAATGACGAAGACGTGGTCACCGCCAGGGCCCTTGCGGAGGGCACTCACGGGGACAACGACTGCCTTGCGCTCGGGGCCGACGGGGACGCGGACACGAACCGACGCGCCGGGTGCAGGAGCGAGGTGGGAGTGGTCGAGCCGCGCCCGCACCATCGCGTTGCGGGTGGTGGGATCGACACGGGCGTCGACCGCGACAATGCGTGCGGCAACGGGCGTCGAGTCTCGCGAGCCAATGATCTGTACTTCTTCACCGACCTTCAGTCCAGCGGCGACCGCCTGCGCGACGGCGAAGTCGACGTTCGCGGCTTCGTCGATGCCCTGCAGCGTGGTGAGCTGCGTGCCCGTCTCGAGGAACTGTCCGACGTGGACGTCGGCGATCCCGACGCGGGCGCGGAACGGTGCGCGGATGGTCTTGCGTTCGATGATCGCTTTCAGGCGGGCGATCTGGGCGAGCGCCACGTCACGCTCGGCGCGAGCCTGCTCGAGCTCGACCTGTGACGCGGCGCGGCGCTCGGCCATGCGTTCGGTGCGGGCGAGGAGCGTTCGTGCGAGCTCGGCCTGTGCCCGGAGCGCTTCGAGCTCGGCTTCCTCGACGGAGACGTCGAGTCCGACGAGAACGGTACCGGCCTCGACGATCTGACCGGGAGTGAGTCGGACGTGGCGAACCGTCCCGGGGAGCTCGTTCCGCAGCGTGATCGAGCGGAGGGCGAGCATGGTGCCGATGGACGTGGTGGTCGGTTGGTGCTGGCGCTCCGACGCGACGGCGGTGGTGACTGTCTCGACAGGTTCGGGTTGATTGGCGGCGGCGGCGTTGGCTTCGCGCGTCGCGCCGACCTTCCAACCGGCGAGTCCGCCGCCGACGCCCAATACCGTGGCGAGGACGGCGGCGGGCCGGAGCCAGGCGCGTGACTTGGTGGAGGGGGAGTGAGTAGCAGCGGACATGGTTGCCTAACCTCCGGCGCGGCAGCGCCCTGTAGTGCGATAGTTGTACAACCGTCAAACAGATGATTAAAACGGCCCCGCTTCGGGCGCGTCATCGCGCCCAGTCAGACGGTGTTACGTGGAACCTGTGACACGGCGGACAAGCTCCTCGGCGTAGGCCTTGAGCACGTCCGGACGGGTACGGGCGCTCAGGTACTGTCCGTCGCGTTCTGTCTCGATGAGGCCGGCGAGCGCCAGCTCTTTCAGGTGGTGGGAGATGGTTGCTTTCGACACGGGAAACTCCTGGCAGAGCGACTGGTTGGGGCACCCGCAATTCGCGCCGATCGCCTCGAGGATCGAGACGCGGCGGGGGTCGGCGAGCGCCTTGGCAATTCGCTCGAACTGCCCGGGCTGCAGATGGACGGTGGGTCTCGACCTGGTCGGCACGGTTCGATAGTTATCGAACTGTGTCACTTCCGTCAAGAGCCACCCTGTCATGCCGAGCGGAGCCACCGAAGGCGGCGCAGTCGAGGAATCACACGTCATTCCTCGCTGCGCTCGGAAAGACAATGTCGATGGTCCCTTCGAGTGCACAACCCAGCCGCCTAACGGTCGGTCACGAACGCATGGTGCCCCGCGGCGTCGCGAGGGCTCGGAAAAGATCGATCGCCGCAACGGTGGCCGCATGGGTCGGACGACCCAATCTGCGGCACGCTCCAACCCGGGAGCGGGCTCGACGCTTGAGAAGCAGGACTCGCCTGGGCATATCAGTACCATGACACCCATGGTATCGAACTCATTTCTCGCGGCACTCGAGCACGTGCTTCGAGCGAACGCGCTCAGCCAACGATTCAAAGGATGGTCGCATGTCGAGCGTTCACATCATTGTCGCCGACGGGTTCGCGGATTGGGAGCCCGGTTACGCGTTGGCGGAAATCCGCCGGTCGGGTGGGCTTGCCGTTACGACAGTCGGATTCACGACCGGACCGGTGACGTCGATGGGGGGGCTGCGCGTCCTGCCGGACATCGCGCTCGCGGACGTACAGCCCGATGACGTACGTCTTTTCATGTTGCCCGGCGGGGACCTCTGGGAAGACGAGACGGCCTACCCGCGTGCGGAGCTCGACCGCATGCTGTTGCGCGTGAGGGCGAACGGCCGGCCGATCGCGGCCATCTGTGGCGCCACGGTTGCGGTCGCGCGCGCGGGACTGCTCGACGACGTGCACCACACGAGCAACGCGAAGGAG
>DASURJ010000048.1:0-9664 GCA_036280115.1 Gemmatimonadaceae bacterium | reverse complement strand
GGCACCAGGTTGGATCGCGAGCGGATGCACCATGCGAGTAAGCTACCGCCCGAGTCGGGACGACGGCACTCAACGCCCGTCGGTCGACTCGCGCGCGTCGGACGCGTCCGCGGTGGACGGCCGGGGTTCGGGTACGAGCTCGCGCTCGAAGCGGCGAAGCGTGATGTCGTCACGCGCGCGCTCACCGCCCCATTCCGCGGCAGCGTCGGCGAGGTGCGCGCGCCGCACTGCGATGATCCTGGAGAGCACGTCGCATCCGTCCGGCGTCACGCCGAACTGACGCGCGCCATCGATCTCCGTCGTGCGGACAGAAAGGAGGCCTCGCCGCACGAGCTCATCGGCTCCGGCCTCGAGGCGACTCGCGTCCGCCGCGTGGTCGCGCGCGAGGTCGGTTACGGACGCTTCGGGGCGTTCCTCGAGTTGCATGAGGAGCCACACTGCGAGCGGGGACAGCTCCACACGCGCTTCGCTGACGAGGCGAGTGAGGTACTCACGCCGTAAGTCACGGGTCGCGAGCGCGGCGAGGCCGCGTTTCAGTTCCTCGAGCGAGTCGCCGTGCACCGGCATCGCGAACGCCTCGCCGACGCGCGCGGACGATTCGGCTTCGGCCGCGATGGTCCGCCGCAACGGGTGCTCCGGCAGCACGAGCGAGAGAAAGAATCCCGCGAGCGCCACGACGGACGCCGCGAGAAACACGGTGGATAATGACGACGCGAACGCGTGCGCGTACGCGTCTCGTACCGGAGGCGAGAGAGCGGCCAGCATCTCCGTCGTGATGGCGGCGCCGGCAGCCGGGACGCCAGCCGTACCCTGCGGGAGTCGGGCGACCAGTTCACCGCCCAACCGCCCGGCGAAGATCGCGCCGAGGATCGCCGTGCCGACCGAGCCGCCGATGAAGCGAAAGAGCGTCGCGCCCGACGTCGCCACGCCGAGCTCGCGGTAGTCCACGGCGTTCTGGACCGTGATGATGAGTACCTGCATCACCATGCCGAGCCCGAGGCCGATGACCAGCATGATGCCTGACGCGACGGGGATGCTCGTCTCTGGCGTCATTCGCGACAGGAGCACGAGGCCGACCGTCATCACGGCTGTGCCGATCACCGGGAAGACCTTGTAGCGTCCGGTCCGGCTGATGATCTGTCCCGACACGATGGACGTGAGCAGCATGCCGCCCATCTGCGGGAGCATCTGCAGCCCCGACGCTGTGGGGGTCGCGCCCTTCGCGACCTGGAGGAACAGCGGGATGTAGGTGACCGACCCGAACAGGGCGAACCCCACGACGAACCCGACGAGCGACGACACCCAGAACGCGCGATTCGCGAACAGGTGGAGCGGCAACACCGGCTCGGCCGCGCGGCGTTCCACGACGATGAACGCCGCGGTCGCGAAGACGGCGGTCACGCCTAACGACAGGATGAACGGCGAGTCCCAGGCGTACGTCGTCCCGCCGAGATCGGCGACGAGGACCATGGCGCTGAGCGCGGCCGCCAGCAGGCCGGCGCCCGCGTAGTCGATGGCATGACGAACACGCCGCGCCTGCCGCGGGAGCGTGACCGCGAGCACGACGAGAGCGAGCAGGCCGAGCGGGAGGTTGATGTAGAAAATCCAGCGCCACGACAGATGCGTCGTGAAGTAGCCGCCTATGAGCGGGCCGGCGACGCTCGCGACGCCGAACACCGCGCCGAAGATGCCCTGATACCTGCCACGATCGCGCGCGGGGACGATGTCGCCGACGATCGCCTGCGTCGTCACCATCAGCCCGCCACCGCCCAGACCCTGGATGGCGCGGTAGATGATGAGCTGGGTCATCGAGCGGCTCATGCCGCAGAGCGCCGACCCGATCAGGAAGACCACGATCGCGCCCTGCATGACCCGCTTGCGGCCGTACAGGTCGCCAAGCTTGCCGTAGAGCGGCATGACGACCGTCTGCGCGAGCAGGTAGGCCGTCACGACCCAGGCGAGGTGGTTCAGCCCGCCGAGCTCGCCGACGACGGTCGGCAGCGCTGTCGAGACGATGGTGGAATCGAGCGCGGCCAGCAGCATGGCGAGCACCAGGCCGCTGAACACGACGAGGATCTGCTTGTGATCGAGCGGAGCCGCGGGAACGGCGGGCGCAGCAGGAGCAGCAGTCATTCATGCCCGAGGACGTAGTGGAGAGTGCGCCACCCGCGCCACGATCGACGCGGCGGCAGGCACTTACGCGGGCAAGATGAGTGCTTCTCGCTCGGCAGCTAGTCGGCCGGCCTGACGCGCTGGAAGATGCCGCGGTAGCGCGTCTGCCACGTGCGCCCGCCGTCGGTCGAGCGCTCGATGGTGCGCACGAGCCGATTCGCCCCGTCGGAGATCCACGCCTGGCGCGAGAGGAACCGCTGGCCCTCGAAGTCGAACTCCCGGACGATGTACCAGTGGTTCCCGATCTTCTCACCGTTCCAGACCTGGAACAGCGCATTGCCGCTCACCCAAACGAACATCCAGCGGTTCGTAATCTGGTCCCACGCGCGAAGCGCGACCGACCGCGAGTGCGTCGAATCGATGCGCTGAAACCAGACCTCCTCGAACGCCGCTCGGTTCACGCTGCGGCGCACGACGAACCCGGAGCCAGTCGTGTCCACTCGGCCATCGACGACAGGGAACCACACGCCTGGCCAGAAATCGTAGTACCGGGTGTCCGCGGTTTCGGCGAACGGCCGCGTGGTCTGAGCGCACACAGCGGCCGGCGCAGCGAGCAAGATGGCGAGCGTGAACGCTCGGCGAGCGAGACGAAACGCCAATCGCGAAACCTCGAGATCGAAGGTGGCCGCACGACCATTCGGGCGGTTACGGCCCATCAGCATACACGTCGGTCGCGCCCAGACAGGAGGGCGCAGTGATGAGCGCGCACTGGACGGGCCGAATCGGCGCCGTGCGCCACAACGTGCATCGTCCCGACGATGGAACGGGCTTGATGTAGTCGCCGTGCGTGGTGACGCTCGCCGCGCAATCGGGATCCGGCGGGCGCTCAGGATCCGGCGGCCGATGCGAGCCCTGCCTCGGCGCGAAGCTCGATGTCCTTGCGTGGTTCGAGCGGCCGGTACCGCAGCGCCTCGGCCACGTGCGTCCAGGCGATAGCGTCGGAGTCGTCCAGGTCCGCGATGGTGCGCGCGACCTTGAGCACGCGATGATACGCGCGCGCGGACAACCCACTCCGCTCGGCCGCCGAGGCGAGGAGGTCGCGCGCGTCGGCATCGACCGGCGTGCGGGTATCGAGCCAGCGCCCCGAGGCGTGCGCGTTGCACCGCACGCGGGCAATCCCTCGGTAACGGGCGCGCTGGCGCGCCCGCGCCTTTTCTACGCGCGCACGAACGACAGCCGACGCCTCCCCACCCTCCCCCCGCCCGAGCTCGCGGACCGGTACGGCCGAGAGGCGCACCTGCATGTCGATGCGGTCGGCGAGCGGACCGGAGAGGCGCGACTGATGGTGCGCGATCTCCGACGACGCGCACGAGCACCCGCCGCGTGGGTCGCCGGCGCGGCCGCAGGGGCAGGGATTCATGGCCCCGACGAGAGTAAACTGCGAGGGAAAGGTCACCGCCGTGCTGGCGCGCGCGATGACGACGCGGCCGTCCTCGAGTGGCTGCCGGAGGGCGTCGAGCACGTGGCGCGGGATCTCCTGCAACTCGTCGAGGAACAGCACGCCATGATGAGCGAGGCTCACCTCTCCCGGGCGCGGGTTGCTGCCGCCGCCGATGAGTCCCGCGGCGGAGAGGGTGTGGTGCGGTGCCCGGAACGGCCGGGTGACCGAGGCCGCGGCGCCCGGCGCCAGCAGCCCGGCGACGGAGTGGATGGCAACCACCTCGAGCGTCTCCTCCTCGCTCAAGGCGGGGAGGATGGTCGGGAGGCGCCGGGCGAGCATGGTCTTCCCCGCTCCGGGCGGGCCGATCATCAAGACAGCGTGAGCTCCGCCCGCTGCGATCTCGAGCGCGCGCTTGGCGACGTCCTGTCCGATGACGTCGGCGAGATCCACGACCTCGGCGGCGTCGCCTTTCGGAGCGGTGGTCTGGCTCGTGTCGGGAGGGCACAAGCGTCCGCTCTGCAACTGTGCGACGGCCTCTGCCAGCGTTGCCGGCGCCGACAGTCGGAGCCGGGAGACGAGCGCCGCCTCGGCAACGTTAGGCGGCGGGAGCAGGAGCGTTGGCGGTGGTCCTCCCGGCGCTCCGCCGGAGCGCTTCCGCTTCCCTTCTCCACCGAGTCGTCTCGCCACCGAGAGCGTTCCGCGGACGGGTCGCAGGGCGCCGTCGAGGCCGAGTTCCCCGAGGGCGACGACGGAAGTGAGCGCCGCGGGGTCGAGCTGGCCCGTGGCGGCGAGAAACCCTAACGCGATGGGAAGGTCGAACGACGAACCCTCTTTCCGGACGTCGGCAGGTGCGAGGTTGATCGTGACTCTCCGGTGCGGCACGATGAACCCGCTGTTCGCGAGCGCCGCACTGACGCGTTCGCGGCTTTCCTTGACCGCGCCGGCGGGGAGCCCGACGATGGTCCACATGGGCAGGCCGAGGGCGACGTCCACCTCGACGGTGACGTCGTAGGCGTCGATGCCAAGCACGGCGGCGGAGCGGACGGCGGCGAGCACGGACGCAGGATGGGGCCGCCGACCGGTGCGTGCGCCATCGAAACGTCGCGAGTCAGAACTGAAGCGCGCTAGCGGATGCGTAGGACGGCGATCGCGGCGATGCCGAGTACGACCAGAACCACGAGCGACAGCGTCACCGCCACGACCACGCGCGAGCCAGCCCGCGCAACCGCACGTGGATCGGCACTCAGCCCCAGCGCGGCCATCGCGAGAACGGTGAGATGGGTCGACGTCACGCGCGCGGGCGACACCCAGCCCGGCGGAAGCACGCCAACACCGCGAAGCGCGGCAACCACCACGAAGCCCACAATGAACCACGGCACCAGCATGCCCAGCGACGGGAGGTGCGCGTCCCGTGCCGCGCCGACACCCGGCGATTCCTGCTGCATGCGCGCACGACGCACCCACAGCGCGAAGAACAGCACCACGGGCCCCAGCATGAGCACGCGCACGAGCTTCACCAGCGTCGCCACATCGCCCGCGAGCGCACTCACCGGAAACGCGGCCGCGAGCACCTGCGGCACCGCGTACACCGTCAATCCCGCCAGCACGCCGTACTGGTAGTGCGTGAGACCGAGCGGCACGATGAGCAGCGGCAGCAGGAGCACGACCGCGACGCCGAGAATGGCCGTGAACGCGATGGACGACGCCACGTCGTGCGGATCCCCCTCGATGACCGGCGCCACGGCCGCGATCGCCGAGTTGCCGCAGATCGCGTTCCCCGTCGCGACGAGGATCGCGAGCTTGGATGACAAGCCGAGGGCTCGCGCGATCACCACACCGATCGCGAGCCCACCGGCCACGATCACCACGATCGCGAACGCCAGTGCGGCCCCCGCGCGCGCGAGCAACGCGAAGTCGATGGATACGCCGAGCAGCACGACCGCAATCTCGAGCAGCGTCTTGCTCGCGAAGCGAATTCCGGGGTGATACGCCTCGCCTGGCGTCCAGACGAGCCGCACCAGCATGCCGAGGATGAGCGCGACGACGAGCGCCTCGATCACAGGGTGCCCCATCTGCCGCGTCTCGATCGCCGCGATGCCAACCGAGGCGAGAGCCACGAGGGTGGCAATGGCCAGTCCCGGCGCCAGACGCGGGACGGCGCCCGGCGCTATCGCCGACGCGTCAGTTGGCAGTCGCAAGTCGCCGGACAGATGTTCTCACGCGCATCGAGACCGTCGCGCTCGCCCGACATCCAGCGCGGCTGGTGCGCGCCGCAGCGTCACGACCGTCACTTCCGGAAGCGCGCCAATGCGAAACGGAATCCCCCAGTGTCCTGTCCCGGGACTGATGTAGAGGAGTGAATCGCGCTCCCGGTACGCACCCATCGCGTGCTTCAGAAACAATGACGCGAGACTCCACCCGAACCGTGGGACCGCAAACTGCCCCCAGTGCGTGTGACCGCT
Source organism: Gemmatimonadaceae bacterium (assembly GCA_036280115.1). GTDB lineage: Bacteria > Gemmatimonadota > Gemmatimonadetes > Gemmatimonadales > Gemmatimonadaceae > JAJKIV01. The sequence goes on along the minus strand of DASURJ010000048.1, from coordinate 3,649 downwards.
CAACGTGAGCGACACCCCTCGCGCGACGAGGGCGGGCCACAACGCGGGGTTGTGCGCAAGGGCAATGACCGTGGCGCCGTGAGGTGCGCCGGCCAGCGCCCGATCCACGTCCGGCGCCGCTCGGCTCTGCCCGCGACGTCCGCCGGCCGGATCGCCCGTACCGGCCAGCACGAGCGCCGCATCGCCCCGCCGGATGATGTGCGCCTCGTTCAGCAGTAGCCGCGCGGGGACCTCGCTGCGCAGCCGATGCTCCACCGCATCCCAGCCCGCGTAGACGTCGTGGTTGCCGGCGATCATGAAGACGCCTAACGGCGCGTCGAGCTGGCCGACGGTCGCCGCGTACGCCGCCACGTCCTCCGCGCGGTCGTCGACGAGATCTCCCGTCACCGCGATCACGTCCGGCTTCGCATCGCGGACGGTCGCGACGACGCGCGAGAGAAAGCGCCGCGAGGTATGCGGGCCCACGTGGAGATCCGAGACCTGCGCGATGACGAGCCCGTCGAACTCGGCCGGGAGCCCGGGGATCGACGCCTCCACCCGCCTGACGACCAGTTGCCTGGAACCAAGGTAGCCGGCGATCAGGAGCGACCCCGCGATGAGGAGGACCGCTGCCGCGGCAATCCGGCCGCCCAGCAGGGCATTCCCGAACAACGCCCCGGCGAAGATGCCGAGTGCGCCGCCGCCCGCGACGAGCGGGAGCAACAGTTGCGTGTACCAGAACGGACGGACAACGAGCAGGCGAAACGCCGCGTTAGGGTAGAATGGCCACCCCCTCCACCGCGCGTACACGCCGAGCGGAAGCGTCGTGTAGAGCGCAACCAACGCGACCACGAGTAGCGCGGACGGAAACAGGCCGTAGGCGAGCGAACCGATGGTGAGCCAGCACGCACCGATGTAGAGCCCCAGGCGCGCCGCGATGACCGTGCGTCTCATGTGCGAAAGGTATTCGGCACCACGGCATCATCCGGCAAGCGAACGCACACCGTTCACCAGCGCCGTCGCGCCCATGGCCGCCATGGCCGCGGCCACGACCCACCCGCACACGGTGAGCCAACGCGGATGCCGGTAGCTCCCGACAATGGCGGGCCGGTGCGCGGCAACGAGCATGACGCCGAGAGAAATCGGGAGGATGAGACCGTTCAGCGCGCCGACGAGGATCAACGTTCGAACGGGCCGGCCGACAATCGCGAACACGACGGTCGACACCGTGATGAAGCCGATGATCAGCTCGCGCCAGTGGCGGTCGAACGTTCCGCCCAGCGACCGCAGAAACGACACGGAGGTGTACGCCGAGCCGACCACCGACGTGATCGCGGCTGCCCACATGACGAGCCCGAACACGCGGTAGCCGACGTCACCGGCGGCGAGCCGGAAGACGGACGCTGGCGGGTTGGCCGGATCGAGACGGAGCCCCTGTGACACGACGCCCAGCGCGGCGAGGAACAGCACGACCCGCATGATCGACGCGATGCCGATACCGGAGCTTGCCGAGCGGATGACCTTGTCCAGGCGATCGCGTCCGCTAATGCCGGCGTCGAGCAGCCGGTGCGCCCCGGCGAAGGTGATGTAGCCGCCAACGGTGCCCCCCACGAGTGTCACGATGGCGAGTATGTCGATCTGCGCGGGCAGCACGGTCCGCACGACCGCCTCGGCGACGGGAGGCCGAGACGCTACCGCGACGTACACGGTGAGCGCGACCATGACGATGCCCATGACCTGCGCGAACCGATCCATCGCGCGCCCCGCCTCACGAACGAGGAAGATCGCGATGGCGATGGCAGCACTCGCGATGGCGCCGGCAAGGGTCGGGACGCCAAGCAGGGCGTTTGCGCCGAGGCCCGCGCCCGCAACGTTGCCGACGTTGAACGCGAGCCCACCGAGCACGATGAGCGCGATGAGCATGTGGCCGAGCCCGGGGAACACGGCATTCGCGACATCCTGCGCTCGGCGCTCCGTCACCGCGATCACGCGCCAGACGTTGAGCTGGGCGCCCAGGTCGAACAGGATCGAGATGAGGATCGCGAAGCCGAAGCTCGCGCCGAGTTGCTGCGTGAAGACGGTCGTCTGCGTGAGAAACCCCGGGCCGATCGCCGACGTGGCCATCAGGAAGGCCGCGCCGATGACGACGCTGAGGACTCCGGCGGCCCCGGACGCTCCGCGCAACCCGGCCCGTGTCAGCTCCGGAGCCGGCGAGGATGCGTCGGCGGCATCGTCACTCACGCGGAGGTCGGCCGGGGCGCCGGTGGGTTCGCGGCTGTCGCGCTCGACGTCGTGACCGGAGAGACGTTAGGCACCGCCGCGAACAGGTCGCGGAAGCGCTCCCGAAGCACGCTCTTCATGTACTTGCCGGTCCCCGAGCGGGGGATCGATTCGACGAACACCACCTCGTCAGGGAGCCACCACTTCGCGAAATGCGGCGCCAGATGCGCGCGCACCGACTCGAGCGTCGGCGTTCGGCCGGGCCGCGGCACGATCACCGCAACGGGACGCTCGTCCCATTTCACGTGCGGCACGGCGATCACCACCGCCTCCGCGACGTCCGGGTGCGACAACAACATCCCCTCGAGCGCGACGCTGCTGATCCACTCGCCACCGGACTTCACGAGGTCCTTCGCGCGATCCTGAATCGTGATGCACCCGCGCCGGTCGATCGACACGATGTCACCCGTCCTGAACCAGCCGTCATCGGTGAACCGGTCCGCGGATTCGGGGGAGTTGTAATAGGCGCGCGCGACCCATGGTCCACGGACCTCGAGCTCACCCATGGTCTCGCCATCCCACGGCGCGAGGTCACCCTCGTCACGCCGCGCGCGAACTTCCACGAACGGCAACGGTATGCCCGCTTTCGCCCGGTAGGCGAACTGCGCGTCGCTCGGCGCCTCCTCGAGGTCGCTCGGCACCGTGCTCACGGAGCCGACCGGGCTCGTCTCGGTCATTCCCCACCCCTGGAGGATGGACAGGCCGTGGCGATCCTGGAACGCGCGAATGAGCGCTTCGGGGACGGCCGCACCGCCCACGAGCATCCGACGGAGCCCGCTCAGGTCATGCCGTGTAGGGTTCGCGTCGAGGTACTGCAGGATCCCGAGCCAGATCGTCGGCACGCCGGCCGCCATCGTCACGCGCTCCTGCTCGAAGAGCTCGACCAGGCTCGCCGGGTCGAGGTGCGGGCCAGGAAGCACCTGGCGCGCGCCGATCACGGTGGACGTGAACGGCAGTCCCCACGCGTTCGCGTGGAACATTGGGACAACCGCGAGCGTCGTGTCCCGCTCGGTGACCCCGGTGACGTCGGAGATCAGGGTGCCGAGTGTGTGGAGGCAGAGCGCGCGATGCGAGTAGAGTACGCCTTTCGGCCGCCCCGTCGTGCCCGACGTATAGCACATCATCGCGGCGTCGGACTCGGCGAGCTCGGGGTACTCGTAGAGGGGATGGCCGAAGTCGACCAGCTCCTCGTATTCGAGGGTATTCGGTGGCAGCGACGTGTCGGCGTTCTCACGCACCACCACCACCTGCTTGAACGCGACGCGAGCGCGAAGCTGCTCGGCGAGCGGCATGAGCGACTCGTCGACAATGAGCGCGACGTCGCCCGCGTGCGAGGCGATGTACGCGAGCTCGTCGATGTGGAGGCGCAGGTTGAGCGTGTGGAGAACGG
>DASURJ010000047.1:0-12555 GCA_036280115.1 Gemmatimonadaceae bacterium | reverse complement strand
ACGATCTCGCCGGTCATCCCCAGCGCCCGGTGCGGCTCGCAGTAGTAACGGTAGCGACCGGGGGTATCGAACCGCGTTTCGAAGGTCTGACCTGCAGCATTCGTCTGGCGCGCGACGAAGGCCTGATGGCCGTCCGGCGTGACTGTATGGAACGTCGCGGTTGTGTTGCGCCACCGGACCGATGTGCCCCGATCGATCGTGACCGTCGGCGCCGAGAAGGCGAAGTTGTTGAGGACGACTTCGGTGACGTCGCCGTCATCGATCGGCTCGGTGGGTTCATCCGAGTGCTCGCTGCAGGCGCTCAGCACGACGAGGACCAGACACGACGCGAGCACGGCACGGATTGGGCGATAGGCGTTCATGACTCTCTCTTTCGAACATGAATCGTGGCTTTCATGAATGGGTGTGGTTTGCAGTGGTAGGTGTACGTGCCTGTCGCCGTGAACCGGTGGGACCATGCCTTACGCGGTCCGATTGGCGGTGAGTCGAACTCGCCGGAGTCGCTCGTGGCGGTGTGGTCGAGCGGATCGACGTTCCGCCACACCACGACATCGCCGGCACTGATCGTGACTGTGTCACGCTCATAGCGGAGATTGCGGATCGTGACGACTACCGTATCCGCATCATGAATTGACGGTTGGGTAAGCGCGCCGCCCGGAGGCGGTAGCTCACGCGCCGCCACGTCGCCACGAGGCGTGCTGCGCGCGGTGTACCGCGCGAGCGTGATCGGAACCGTGTACTCGAATCCCCAGCGCGTACCCGTCCCACGCGACGCGCCTTCCAGCGACCCGGTACCCACGTTCCCGGCGTGAATCGATATCGAATGAGGTGTCGTGGGAATCGCCAGCTGCAGTCCCGCGCCCCAGGCCGGGCGCTCCGACTCCGCCCGGTCGATCAGCGTGGCGTAGTCCCCGGCGATCGTCAGCCACGGCAACACGCGTAGCGCCGCGCCGCCAGCCACCGCGTACCGATCGCTGGCCTCATGGAACGCGTGGTGGAACGCCCGGCCCGCCACGAGCAGGCGCAGTCGTCCGAAACGACGCGCTGTGGAGAGCTCGGCGTCGAAGCTCTCCGCCGCGACATTCCACCCCGCCTGAAGCGATGCGTCGAGCGGACGGCCGTCGTCCTGCGTGACCGGTGTCCAGCGCGCGAACCATTCCCACTCGTTAGGATACGCCGGGACGAGGTCCGAGTTGGAGCCGTACGTGAACCCGACACCGACGGGGCCAGCGAGGCCGGTCGCGACCTGGAAGCTCGGCGTGTTCGTGACTTTCCGGAGGGGCGCGTCGCTGATATCGAAACGGTGCGTGAAGTTGAACTGGACGACACCGCGAGCGGGCATCCACCCGTTCGACAGGTTGGGAGTGCGCTGGGCGACGCTCTGCGCGAACCCGCGGACGGGGAGGAATACCACCAGCGCGAGGGAGGCTGCGCGCACAAACGACGTCAACGGCGTGATCGTCATCGACGCCTCACTCCACGAATACCACGGGGCAGTTCACCAGCCCCGCGACCGGGAAGAACCGAGCGTCCTGCGCACTCAGCCGGTCGTGCACGTCGGCGAAATCGGCGTTGTCGTACGGGATGACCACCCACAGCGGTGAATAGCCGGTCTCGCCCGGGATCGTCGCGACGACGTTGTGCGTCTGATCGGTGCCGGGCTCGGTACGGAACCCGGAAGACGCGCCGCCGTTAGGCTGGTCCGGGTTGACGTTGAACGTGACGAAGATCGGCGATGTCGGCACGGCGCCGGTCGCGGTCACGGTCAGCGCGTCGCCGAAGTTGAAATAGAACACGAGCTGACCCTTGTACCATCCCCGGGTCAGTCCGCCGGCCGCGCCGCCCTCTCTGCCGGTCGAACCCTCCGGCACGATGGGACAGTTGACCAGCGCTGGCGTCATCTCCATTGCGTAGCCCGCCTGAGTGATCTGTGCGAGACTCCTGACCGTGTTGGCGACGTAGTTCGCAGGCACGGTCACGCGCACTACCCGCCAGAAATCGCTGTAGCCGACGTCACCCGGGATCACGTCCACGACGTTCTGCTGTCCCACGACCGGCTGTGTCTCGCCCTGACGAAAGAGCACATAGATGGGTGCGGGGGACGCGGGCATGATGTCGAAGTTGTAGTAGCGCACCCGCTGCCCGGACGGCCCCAACCCACGGGTAATGAACGGCGGCTGATCGAGATCGATCGGCTGATCTGGTCCCGGCAGCGATGGCATCGCCGATCGGCGAAACAGGTTCCCGGCCGCATCGCTGAATCGATCGATGCGCGCGCGGGGTGCCGGGCCAGGGTCCGTGGGCGCCAGGTCGTCCTCATCGCTACATGCGAGCGCGAGAAGCATGAGACCCGCGACGGTCACCCAGCGTCTCACGGGTCTCGGTGAACTTCCGAGCATGGTGGTGCACTCCGGATTGAACGTGACGATATCGACGCCAGCGCCGGCGACGCCGCCGCGGCAGCGGTTGTGTATCGCCGGACCTAGTCACCGAGGTGCGACCGAGTTCCGCGCCAGCGCGGCTTTGTTCATCGACGCGCGCTCGATTCGTACAAGATCGCTCGCAGTCGCGTCGGCAGTTTCTTGCACGGAGACTGCCAATGATGACACATCGCACGATCGGTTCACTCGCCGCCACGATGACCGCGGCGCTCGCGCCTGGTGCGTGCGCCGAGCGCCTAACGACGCACGTTGCGCGCGAGCCGCGCGCAGTCTCCGCGGTCCCGCAGCCCGCGTCGGCAATCCTGTCACAGCGGTGGATGTTCGCGCAGGGACAGCTCACGTCACTCCAGCTCGACTGACCGCAGCACCACGAGGTCGCGTGAACCCTGCGTCTTCGCCCCAGTTACGCGTGGCTCGCCCCAGTCGCGATCTCGCTCGCGCGACGCGATTCTACACGCAGGCGCTGGGATTCGAGCTCCTGGCGGCGTTCGCCGACCACGCGGACATCGATGGCGTGATCCTCGGTCACCCGAGCTGGCCGTATCACCTCGAATTCACGCGCCGGCGTACCGACCCGCTCATGCCCCGCCCAACCGATGAGGACCTTCTGGTGTTCTACCTGCCGGACCGATCGCAGTGGGAGACGGTCTCGCGGCGAGTCCGCGATTTCGGCGCGCAACCCGTGCCGTCGTCCAACCCGTACTGGAACGAGTGCGGGGTCACCTTCGAGGACCCGGACGGCTATCGGCTCGTTCTCGAAAATGCCTCCTGGCCGTACGGCCCGAGATCGAACTCATCCCAATGAACCTCCGCATCCTTGCCGTTTCAGGGAGCCTACGGTCCGGGTCGTCCAACACCGCGGTTCTGCGCGCGGCACAATTGCTCGCTCCGCCTGGTGTGGAGGTCGCCCTGTACGATGCGCTCGCTGACCTCCCGGCCTTCAACCCCGACCTCGACCAACCGGGCTTCCCGCTTCCTCGCGCGGCGAGCGATCTGCGCGCCCGCGTGGCTCGGGCCCACGCGCTCATCATCTGCAGCCCCGAGTACGCTCACGGCATTCCGGGCGCGCTCAAGAACCTGCTGGACTGGCTCGTCGGGAGCGAAGCGTTTCCGGGCAAACCGGTAATGCTTGTCGCGGCCTCCGAGCGATCGTGCTCTGCGCAGGCGCAGCTCGCCGAGGTGCTCCGCACCATGTCGGCACGACTCGTCTTCACCGAAAGCGTCGTCGTACCGGTGCCGAGTCGAACGATGGGAGCCGCGACCATCGCGGCAGACCCTCGGCTCGGTGAAGTGCTGCGCGGTGCGATTGGCGCCCTGATGCAAGCGGTCGTCCGGCCGACGTTCCCGACGCCGGGAACGTTTCCCTGACCTCCGACATTCATCCGTCAGTGATGGCGTAAAGGTGCGGTGGCGGTATTGGACTGCGGAGGCGCCACGTGACGCGTTCGGTCAAGCGGGGCGGCCCGCCTCAACGCATTCTTCCGCTTGGAAGCCCGGCGAGGCGAGGTGACGCATCGGGTGTCGTTGTCACGCAGGCGCTCGACTGGCCCGGCGTCGTCCTCCAAGCTGGTCGGAACGACGTGGCCAGCGTGGACGGGCAGGTTCTGACCCATCACTATGTGTCGCTGAACGTCGACGATGTGCCGTACATCTATGAGGTGAAGGACGGCCCGGCATTCCGGAAGATCGTCGTGCCGCCGCAAGGCCTCTGGATTTGTCCGGCGAACGAGTCGATCACAACGCGCGCGAGCCGCCCGCGTTCGTACGTCCGCATGTCGATCGACCCACTCGAGTTCGACCGGCTCCTGGCGCGGTTCCGCGATGCGGGCGAGCCGGTCGGCCTTCGGCGCGGATACGCGATCGATTCGCCGGGAATCGCGTTGCTTCTGCGCGCGCTCGTCGCCGAGGCCGATGCCGGTACTCCGGCCGGGTTGGCCTTCATCGAAGCGGTCACGGCGGCGATCGCGCGCGATCTCGTTAGGCTCGTCGGCGTGCGCAGCGCACCGCTCGCGCCGCCGGCCGGCCGCCTCTCGCGGGCCGCGAGGCGTCGCGTCCTCGAGCTGATCGACGCGAAGCTCGACGCGAAGCTGACAGTCGAGACGCTTGCCCGAGAGGTTGGCCTGTCCGTCGCCCACTTCAGCCGTGCGTTCAAGGAAACGATGGGCCGGGCGCCACACCAATTTCTGTTGGCGATGCGCCTCGAGCGCGCCCGGCGGCTGCTCGAGACGCCCGCCATCACGCTGGCCGTCGTCGCGCGGCAGGCTGGCTTCGCCGATCAGTCACACCTCAACCGCCTCTTCAAGCGGGAGTACGGCATCACGCCCGGTGCGGTGCTCCGGGCCCATCGGCGCTGACGCGGCTGGATTGCCACCGGAGGCGCGCTTCAGCCGCGACGAGCGCGCTGGAAGGTCCCGGGCGTCACGCCGAACTCGCGCCTGAACAGCCGGGTCAGGTGCGCCTGGTCCGCAAAGCCCGTTCGCAGGGCGACGTCCGAGATTGTCGCGCCGGGCTCGCCGAGCAGAAGGCGTGCGCGCTGCAGCCGGAGCGCCAGTAGATACCGATGCGGTGCGCGCCCCGTCGTTTCCCTGAAAGCCCGCGCGAAGTGCGCGGGGGACAACCCCGCTTCCCTGGCAAGCGCGTCGATAGTGAGCCGCCCATCCAACCTCGCATCGATCAGCTCCAGCACGCGGCGCCGAGCGACCGGTGACAGCCCGCCACGGAAGCGCGGCTCGCACGGACGAGAAACACCCGCGTGAACGGCGAGCTGACGCCCCAAGGCCATCGTGAGCGCTTCGACGTAGGCGAGCCCGTTGCTGTTTCCGCTGTCGCTTTCGGCGGCGAGCGCCCGCATGACGTAAGCCGCCGCCGGCGCGTCGATCCCGTACGTCGTGCGCAGCTGTATCGGCGTGCCGTCGTCGGCGAACTGGCTGAGCAGGCGGTCGAGCAGCCGCGGCGCGATCATCAGTCGGACATACGAGTAGCCGCTGTCGAGACGGAGAGTTACCGGCTCGCCGGCCGGGGCCACCCAGATGCTGCCCGGCAGTGCGGTCACCGGCCGAAAGCCGTGCCGGCCTTTCACCTCGAGGGTGAACGGCCGGTCCCCCGCATTGTGCGACACGAAGTGATGGGAAGCCGTCAACTCGTTGGTTTCGACCACGTCATTTGTTCCGGCCTGCAGGACAACCCCGGGCCAGTCAGCCGATTGACTGGTGATCGTGCCTGCGGCGCCCTCGCGCCTCGTCAGGCTTCCGGTGACTCGTGGGTCGTAACGCGGAAACAGGTCGGCGAGCTTGTCGTTCACGACTGCACAGGATCGTTCTTTCGGACGCCCTCGCCTTCCCTCGAGACATTGGAGGGTTCGGGCGCACTGTTCGGTCACAGTCGACGGGGCGCCCGAACCGGCTCGGGCGCCCCGCACTCTAAGTCGACTCCGACACCGAAGGTTCCCGCGGCCACCGTCAGGAAATTGCCATGACGGCCGCGGCGCGTGGCAGGATGACACGACCTCGTTTCTGCCTGATGGAATCTCGACGCTACCGCACTTGAACCGCCTTCGCGACCGCCGCATCCAGATCCTGATCCGGGCCGTCGGCGCTGTGCACTACTGTTCCGTGTCGATCGAGCACGACGATGTACGACGTGTGATACGCCGCGAATGCCTTGTACGCTGCGCCGTTCGCATCGAAGAAAAACCGGCCACGCAATCCTCGACGCTCGATGTACTCGCGGGCACGCTCCGGCGTCTGGTTCTGTGGCACCACGAGATGCACGATCTCCAACTGCGTCCCATATTTGTCGTGGATCGCCCGGATCTTCGGCTCGAGCTGACGGCAAAGCGGGCACCAGGTTGCCCAGAACTCGATCAACGCGGGCGCCTTGCCGACGAACTCTGCGAGATCGATCGGTTTGCCGTCGAGCGTTTGAACGACGGCGCTCGGCGCCTTGTCGCCTACGCGCAGGCCTTGCATCTGCGCCTGCGCCGTGTGTACGGCCGCCGTGGCGGCTATTACCGGAAACAACGCGCACACCACACCGCGTCCCACCCTCGAGGACATAGTCATAACAGCAGTGCTCCCATGGTGATGAGGTAGTACTCGGCCGCGCCGAGCATGATGAGGGCAAACGCCCGCTTGATGCTGAGCAGCCACAGACCGCCGCGTGGCAGACGCGCGCCCGCCCCCGCCCAGAACCCCACGGTCATGAGCAGTGTGCTCATGCCGAGCGAGAAAACGAACAAGTAGATGAATCCGAGGACGGCCCGCTGCGTGGCTGCGACCCACGTGAGCACCGCGCCCATGACCGGCGCCCCGCACGGCGCAGCCACCAGGCCCGATGCAGCGCCCATGGCGAACGTCGCCACATAACGTCCTCCCCCGTCGAGGGCCGCCGCTCGGCCCAGAAGCTGGTGCGGGACCCTCACGGGAATCACGTCCAGCATCATCAGCGCGAACGCGAGCAGCAGGTTGGCCATGAGGAACGACATCCATGGGTTCGAGCTGACCCCGCCGAACACCGATCCGCTGAGGCCGGCCAGGAGACCGAGCAGGGCGTACACTGCAGAGAGCCCCAGCACGTAGGTCATCGTCAGGGCGACAACCCGAGCGCGCGGAGCCGCCGCTCCCATTGATTGCCCGCCGACGATCGCGGCGGTGATCGGGATCATGGGGTAAATGCACGGCGTGAGACTCGTGAGGACGCCGCCGACGAACAGCAGGGGAAGCGCGATGGCTGGCCGGTCCGAGAGCGCCGCCGCGAGATCGAGTGTAACCATGCGCGACGTAGTCAGCGGCACGCGGATGAGTTCCAACGGCGCTGCGGCTGCGTCGCCCTCTGGAACTCTCACGACCCTCGCGGCCTATGCTCTGATCGATCCCGTGACAGATGGCTCGTGCAGGCGCGCTGATGCTGATCCGGCGCTGTCGCGACCTGCGCGCCACCGAACGCACGGGGCCCGCTCCCGCACGTCAACCCGTGAGCCTCAACCGCACATGTCGACTCCTGTCGATTTGCCTGACTGCGAGACCGTCGTCCGCGCGCTCTGGGATTACCTCGACCGCGAGCTCGGCGAGGTGGATCTCGCGGCGATCGACGCGCACCTGGCGGTGTGCGCGAAGTGCCGCGCCCATGCCGAGTTCGAGCGCCGCCTCGTCGACGAGATTCGCGCCCTGCGACCGCAGCACGATGCGCCCGACACGCTGCGGGCGCGGCTCCTCGCGGTGCTGCAGCGGGCGCAACTCGACGGCGCGCGGCGTTAGGCGGCATCTCGCGCAGAATCATCCAAGAAAAGACCTCCGCTCCCTTCAAGACACCGGGGCCGTGACGCCGCACTGTTCAGCCGTAGCCGGCGGGCGCTGGAGCAGGCGTCACGCCACGCACACTCGAGCAGCCAGACGCATGATCGGCCGACATCAGGGATGTCTTCGTCCAGCTCGGTCGGTACGCAACGCGGACCAGCCTTATGGATGATTCAGGCCCCACCTCGCCGGGTCGCGACGAGTTCGAGTCCCTGACGATGCCCCACCTCGCGGCGGTCGCGCGCTTCGCGCTGTCCCTCACACGCGACGCCGCTGACGCCGACGATCTCGTCCAGGAGACGTACCTCAGCGCGCTGCGCGGGTGGGGCACGTTCCACGCGGGAAGCGACGCCCGCCGGTGGCTGTTCGCGATCTGCCACAATACCTTCGTGCGCCTGTACCACCGGCGCCGAGCGATGCTCGACAGCGACGACGGCGATCTCGACGCAATGCCGGCGGTGATCGCGCACGTGCGAGCAACGCACGACGGCCTCGGGAACCTGTTCGATGAGATCGACGTCCGGCCCGCGATCGAGCGCGCCATCAACGATCTCCCCGAGCCGCACCACACGATCCTGGTTCTCGTGGATCTCCAGGGCTACTCGTACGACGAAGCCGCGGCGATCCTCGACGTGCCGACGGGCACGGTGCGGTCGCGCCTCTTCCGCGCGCGGCGTTTGATCCAGGATGCGCTCATCGCGTACGCGGCGGATCTAGGCATCGGAGGGCGCGGACCACGCGTAGCCTCCGACGCGACCGCGTCCGAGCGCGCTCATGACGCTCACGCGCCGACCTAGCGCGTGGACCTCCGCGGTCAACTCAGCGGTGGCGTGGTGTTCACCACCTCGGTATCACCTAACGTGTCTTTGAGGAGAGCGATGGCCATGTGACGGTGGTCCTCCTGCCAGAAGGCCGCACGTCTCGGTCGACTGGCGTGGCCGAACCTCATGTCGTGCGGCGACGCGTCAGCAGGTCGTTCGCTGACAGCGCCCCCGGCCCCATCACCGCCAGGACGAGTAACGCCGCGATGTATACCAGGTTGATCTCGTACCCGGGCGGCCCGAACGTGGGGCCTGCATCGGTCAGGCCGACCGTTTGCACGGAACTGAAGCCGTAGGGAAGATGAACGGTGAACATCGCCACCATCATTGTCACAATGAGTGGGACGCTCGCGACCGCGACCAGCGTTCCGAGGAGGAGGGCGAGCCCGCCCAGCAACTCGACGACCGTAACCGCCCACGCGCTCACTGTGGGAAGTGGCACGCCCAACTGGTGCAGCAGACGCGCGAAGCCCTCCGGGCCTCTCTGCCATTTGGCGACACCGTGCGCCATGAACCCGACCCCGACGACCAGTCGCAGCGCGAGCAGTGCCCACGGCTGTGGGATCGCTGAGCGGTCCGTGGGTCGCGTAGTCGCCCGTCCTGCGTCTGTGGAACGTGACCTCGGCGGCGGGCCCGATGGGCCGCGCGCATGCGGAGCGTCGTCTGCGTCTCGATCTCGTATTGGCATATCGCCCTCCCATCCGTCGTGTTGCGAGTCGTGACGGACTTAGTTCGGGATGCCAGACCGAGTTCCATCGACGTAGATGCCGATCAACGGAGCCGCTCCTCGAACGGCGATTCCTCGACTCCGCGGGCGTTCCGGGCCCGGTACGTTCGGATTCGGAGTGACCGCGCTAGGCGAGATCCGTTGCCGCGCGCCGAGCAGACTGCACGATCGTAGTCTGCTCCGCCTGTGTGAGCCGCCCGGCCGTACGCCACTCCGTGGCGGCCCGCTCCACCGCCGCCACGAACCGATCGTGATTCGCGAACGGCGCACCGGCCCACACGGCGTCGAGAAACGTGACGCCGTCGTCCCGCTTCGCGTTGGCGACGCCGGTATCGACGCTGCCGAACACGACGCGCGGTTCATGGCGGCGGACGTACACATGGTACGGCTGCGTCTCCCCCGCTTGCGGGTCCGCGACGAAGAACGGTGCCAGCGTCCGCCCGTCGTACGAGAAGTGGAGCGGCTTGCCCGCGATCGGCGTCATCCCCACGCCAAAGTCACCACTCAGCTTGAAGTGCTTGTAGAGCGAAACGTCGATGAGCCCCGTCTCGAGCGTGTCGCCTAACGCTGATGCCTGCACCGCGAGAAGCGTCGGCCCATAGAAGATCGACTGCACCGTTGGATCGTCGATGGTGCGCTCCGCACGGAAGCTGAGCGGCATCGCGATCTCGATTCGATCCCCGGCGCGCCACTGGCGATCGATCGTGACGTAACGACCTGGCGTGGCGTCGATCCGCTGCGCGGCGCCGTTCACCGACACGGTGTAGCCGCGGCGCACCCATGACGGCACCCGCAGCATGATCGCGAGCCGTCCGTTCCCCCGCACCGTCAGCGTGCTCGCGCCCTCGAACGGATAGCGAGTCACCTGCTCGATGGTGAACCCCTTCTCGCGCCACTCGAGCACGGACGGGATGTAGAGGTTCACGTAGAGCGTCGCGTCGTCGGCCGAGCGGAAGTAGATCGAGTCCTGGTACTTCGTGTGATTCTCCATCCCCGTCCCGCCACAGCACGTGCCCACGTTTCCATAGGTCCGGCGCTCGCCCGGACGCACCGGCACGAAATACGTGACCTCCGGGCTCGTCGTGCTATCCAGGTCGCGCCGCGAGCCGAGGATCTGGTTGAAGAGCCCCTGCTCGTAGTAGTTCATGTACTTGGGGTCGGGCTCGTGGAAGAACAGGTTGCGGCTCAGCTTCAACATGTTGTACAGCGGGCACGTCTCGGCGTGATTGCGGTTGTTCGGCTCCGAGTAGAGCGACCCCGCGATCACGTCGCGCTTACGCAGGATCTCGCCCACGCCAACGCCGCCGTGACTGTACACCCGGTGCGGCACGACCATGTCCCAGAAGTTCTTCGCCGCCGTGTAGTACTCCTGGGTCTCGGACTGCTCGTAGATGCGCAGGTACCCAATGAACTGCGGGATGTGCTGGTTCGCATGGCGGCCGTCGAGGATGTCGGTGCCGGCCACCGTCGGGGCCTTCACGTTGCGATTGTCGAAGTACCGCGCGACGGTGAGGTACTCCGGCTTGTCGCGCCGGAGCGCGTACAGACTGGCGAACGCATCGTTCGCGCCGCCGTACTCGCCGGCGATGTACATGTTCCACATCCGGTCGAACTGCTCGGGGCGGAGCCTCGAGAGACGACTGTGAGCCCAGTCGCCAATGTTCGACGCAACCTCCAGCGCCTGCGCATTGCCAGCCATCGTGTGCGCGTCGAGTAGCCCGGCGAGGATCTTGTGAAGCGTGTAGTACGGCGCCCAGATACCCTGGTTGCCGCCGTACGTGGCGAACTCCTCGAGCCGCATGAACTGCGTTTCCGGATACGCTGAGAGGAATCCGGGATGCCGACGCCCGTCTGTGGGCGCGATGATGGTGCCGTGGCGTTCGTGCCTCGAGGAATCCCTGGCCGTCGCCCCGTCATTCTCGTCGAAGCGGTACCACGCGACGTTGCCCCCGCCGATGCTTCCGCCCGCAGACGTCACGAGCGAGCGTACTTCCGCCGGCGTCAACGCACGATCGAAGATCTGGAACTCGTCGAGCTGCCCGTTGAGATACGAGACGTTGCGTTGCGGGAACTGGCAGCGACCGAGCCAGTTGCCGGTCGTCTCGCCGAGGTCCGCGGGCGACAGCGTCATGTCGGGATTGGTCGCGACCGGCTCACCATCGACGTAGAGCGTGGCCGTGGTTCCCGAGCGCGTGATCGCCACGTGCGTCCACCGGTCGATTGGAAAGGGTTGCGTGGCGTCGAGCCGTTGCTCGCCGTCCACGCCACGCGTGGTAATGGCGAACCGCGGCAGCGGCTTGTCGTTGTTCGCGCGGACCGTGAGGTACATTCGCGCGAGCGCCGGGTCCGCGAACTGCGGATTGGGCCGGCCGAAGTCGAAGACCGCCGTGCCGTTGTAGAGCGCCGCCGGATCGACGTTAGGCCGAGAGTCGGACAGTTGCGCGCGGTCGTACTGGGCTGGGTTGATCCAGAGCGCGATCGTGAAGTCGGTCAACCCGCTCACGACGCCCGCTGGGAGCGAGACGTGTTCGGCAAGCCCGATGGGCGAACCGGTGAGCCGGAGCGCGCCGCCGAAGCGTCCTTCTGAGCGGGCCGTAGGACGTCGCGCCGCCGCAGCGAGCGCGTCCTGACATTCGGCCAGGCCGCGCACGATGTAATCCAGCTTCCGCTTGAAGATCTCGTCGCCCGTGCCAGCGTACGCCTGCGCGAGCATGCTCATGAAGTGGCCGGCATAGTGGCCGCGCAGGTAGCCCGTGCCGTTCTCCCAGCTGCCGACCGGCCGCGCCCCCTTCGTATCGAGCCCTGCGTTGGCGCGGAAGATGGAGAGCACGCGATCGGGGCCCGCGAACACGTCAGAGTCGCCACCGTACCCGCGCGCGTACGCGAGCATGCGGTCGCGCTTCTGTGTGAAGAGGCTCTCGGTGAGCTTCACCCGCGTCAGGGCGAACGGCTGCACCCTCCACCCCGCGCTCGCGGCCTCCGCCGCCGATACGATTCCCGGTGCGCGTGCCACTGCCTCGAGCCGCGGGAGCAGCAGCGCGCCGGCCGCGGCCGCGCTCGTCGTCTTCAGGAAGTTGCGGCGATCGGGATGCGCACGGTCCCCTGGCTCACGCGACATGACACGGTCTCCTGATGTACGCAGCGGGAGCCCGGAAGGTACGCCGGGCAAGGCACCGTCGCCACGCGGCCCGCATCAGGATGCCGGCATGATGGATTCGAGTCCCCTGTTGACGTACCTTGAGCGTCGATCGTCGCCTGGACGACCGCCGGCG
>DASURJ010000046.1:0-3432 GCA_036280115.1 Gemmatimonadaceae bacterium | reverse complement strand
GTCGTGCGCGATGCAGGCTGCCAGCGCCTGGAGCGCCCGGCTCCAGGCGTCTGCAATCGGATCGCCGGCCGCCGCCAGATTCAGTCGCTCAGATCGGTGTCGTCGGGGGCAGCGGCCACGCTCTCGTAGCCGCTGGTGCCCGGCATCGGGCGGTGGAGCTTGGTCGCCTTCACGGCAGTCCGCACGGCACCGGCCGTCTCCGCAACGCCGAGCTGCGTGAACAGGAACTCGAACTTCGCGTCGTAGGCCTGCGCCAGACCTCCCTTCACGTCCTCCGGCAGGTCCCAGATGCGACGCTTGAATGGGCCGATCGCTTTCTTCCGCGTCTTGTAGAAGAACTGCTCGTCACTGTCGGTCGCTTTCCGCTCGTCTTTCGCGTTCTCGCGGAGCCAGTCGTAGACCTCCTGCCGGAACTGCGCCGGAAGGTGATCGAACAGCATGTTCTGGAAGTTCGTCGCGAGGTGGATCTCGGCGGTCTCGGTGCGCGGGAAGTTGTTGAACGCCGTGTCGGGAAGCGTGGACGCCCCGTGCTGCACTGCGCCCGCGAGGCCGTACTCCTCGCGTGCGACCTTGGACAACCGCTCCAGCGTGTCGAGATCGAGCGCAACGTCGGCGATCGAGCCGTCCGGCAGCACCACGCCCCCGTGCGACGTTCCCGACTGCACGCTGATTTTCGACAGCCCCACCGTCCCCGGGACGCACCGCTCGGCGAGCGTCCGGTTGAAGCCGTCCATGAATGCCCTGAGCTCCTCGACCGTGCTATTCTGCGATCCCACCTCACCGATTTCACCCCCCACCGAGATCGTCACGCCTTTCGGCTCGAGCTCGCGGATGTATCGAGTGATGTCGACGCAGGTCTCGTAGTTGAGACGCTGCTGGGCGCTGAGGTCTGGCTGCGACAGGTCCACCAGTGTGGACGTGTCGACATCGATGTTGTAGAAGCCCGCCGTAACCGCCTCGAGCGCGAGCTGCTTCACGGCCGCGACTTCGCCCGTGGGATCGACGGCGAACTTCTTCGCGTTGACCTGGAAGTGGTCGCCCTGGATGAAGACCGGCCCGCGGAACCCCTCGCGCAGCGCCGCGGCCACCATCACCGACACGTACTCGGTCGGACGCTGGTCGGTGTATCCGATCTCGGAGCGGGCGATCTCGAGCAGGAAGGCACCAGCGTCGAGCTTCTTCGCGGTGCGGAAGATCGAGCGCGCCGTGTCGTACGCCATCCCGCGCACGTTGATGGCAGGCACCGTGAACCCGCGGACCTCGCCGCGGCCGCGCGCCATGTACAGGTCGTTGATCGATGCCGGACGCACACCCACGCTCTGACCGATCTCCCAGATCAGCCATCGCGCGTGATCGCGTGCTTCGCCGGTGCCGAACACAGCTTCGCGGACAAGGGCGTCCATTTTCGGCGACGCGAGATCCGCCTCGCGTACCACGGTGACACGGTGGTTTTCGACCTTGATTGCGTCGCCGAGCGGCGACGTCCGCGCGCTCACTTGCTCCAACATGTGCAGCCTCGGTAGGAAAGGCCCGTAGGATCTGATTTTGGGGAAGCTGACCGGGGCGTTGGCGCTGTGCAACCCCTTCTCCGAGCTTCATCTCGCCTGTCGGCATCGCGACCGGTCCAGTTGGGAAACAGCAGGAGGGGGATGGACGGGATGGACAGGATGACGAAGATGACTCGGCCGGCAACACGGTCGGTCTCCCAAGCGGCCTGAAGGCAAAGAGGGGAACGGCTTTAGGAGACGGTGGCGTCCCGGGCGGCCGTTCCCCCCGCCATTTCAGGCCGCTCGAGAGACCAACGCTACTGCCGCTCGAGTCATCTTCGTCATCCTGTCGATCCTGTCCATCCCCTCCTGCCGTTTCCCAAGCAAGACCGGTCCCGATGTGTACAGGGCGCGATGATGCCCAGAGTCAGGGCCGAGTCAGGGCTCGTCAATTCGGATCGTCAGTCCATCGAATGCAGGCGAGACGCCGCGAGGAAGCTCGGCCTCGAGGTCGGCGTGGAAGTTGTCGTGCGTCAGGTGCGTGAGGTACGTCCGGTCCGCACCCACCTCGCGGGCTACGCGGACCGCCTCGGGCACGCTCAAGTGCGTCGGATGCTCCGTTCGAAACAGGGCGTTGATCACGAGCACCTGTGCCCCGCGAAGATGCTCCATGGCGTCTGGAGGGATCGTCTTGGCGTCAGTCACATACGCGAGCGGCCCGATGCGATACCCGTACACGGTCATCTTGCCGTGCGGCACCGGGACGGCAGTGACGTCGACGTCACCCACAGTCACGATTTCGTGACCCGCGAGCGGGCGCGCGTGGCCCTCCGGTTTCGACGTACCGGCGGCCGGCCGGATGTTCTCGTCGAAGATGTAGGGGAAGCGTGCGGCCAGATTCCGTAGGGTCTCGGGCGGTCCGTACATCGGGAGCGGGGCGTCTCGGCGCACGGTGATTGCGCGGATGTCGTCCACCCCGTGCGTGTGGTCAGCGTGCTCGTGCGTGAACAGCACCGCGTCGACCCGATCGATCCCGTTCGTGACGAGCTGCAGGCGAAGCTCGGGCGGCGTGTCGATCAACAGACGCGTACCGCGTTCCGTCTCCACGACGGCCCCGACCCGACTCCGACGATCCCGGGGGTCCGCCGATCGGCACACCGCGCAATGACAGCCGATCTGCGGGACGCCGAAGCTCGTGCCGGTCCCGAGAAACGTCAGCTTCACACCCGTTCGACTCGGAGCACGTTCGTGGTGCCCGGGACGTCGAACGGCACGCCGGCCGTCACGAGGACGCGATCGCCTTCCTTCGCCAGTCCCCTGGACAACACGACCTCTCGCGCTTTCGCGACCATGGCTTCGTACGTCTCACAGTGCGGAACGAGCGCGGGAATCACCCCCCACACGAGCGCGAGCTGACTGTACGTGCGCGGCTCGTCCGTGAGCGCGAGAATCGGAACGGCGGGCCGGTGGGCGGACACGATCCGCGCGCTGGAGCCGCTCTTCGTGAACACGATGACGATCGGCGCCCCCAGCATGCGCTGGGCGGTGTCGGTGGCCGCCGCGATCGTTTCTTCGGTCGTCGCGATGATCTCGGGCGCGCGTTGGCCGTCGCGCGCGCGCTTGAACGGGTGCTGCTCGATCTCGGAGATGATCCGCTGCATCGCCTGCACAGCGAGTCGCGGATATGCGCCAGCCGCCGTCTCGGCGGAGAGCATGACGGCGTCGGTGCCGTCGATGATCGCGTTGGCGACGTCACTCGCCTCGGCGCGCGTAGGCCGCGGATTCTCGATCATCGACTCGAGCATCTGCGTCGCCGTGATCACCGGCCGGCCATGACGGTTGGCCTCGCGGATCAGGCGCTTCTGCACGATGGGCACCTGCTCGAAGGGCAGCTCGACCCCGAGATCGCCGCGCGCCACCATCACGGCATCGCACACCTGGAGGA
>DASURJ010000045.1:0-3638 GCA_036280115.1 Gemmatimonadaceae bacterium | reverse complement strand
TCGCCGCTCTGGCTTCGTCCGGCGTGAGCTGCTGGCTGAGCAGCGTGAGGTGCGCCGGCGTGATCTTCACGAGCGAGCAGCCGGGCCGTTGCCGCAGCGCGGCGGCCAGCGCGTCCGGGCCAAGCGACTGATCGACGAGCTGGACGGCCGTCCCGGAGATGAGCGGCGCGAAGAGCGCCGTTACCGTCAGGTCGAATGCAGGCGACGAATGCAGTGGCGCTCCGGCCCCCGCATCGGCCTGGTACGCGGCCGCCGCCCACGTCAGGTAGTTCACGACGCCACGGTGTGGAATCAACACACCTTTGGGGCGACCCGTCGAGCCAGACGTGTAGATGACATACGCGATGTCGTCTGGCCCGGCCCGCGGGCCTGCCTCGGTCATCCCGACGCGGGTTTCGCTGGTCAACGCCCCTGACGCGTCGAGCCCGATGACCGCGCTGCCATCGGGCGCCGGACAGGGCCCCGCACTCGCCTCCACCACGAACGTCGTGAGCGACGCATCTTCGATCATGAAGCGCAGGCGATCCGCCGGGTATTCCACGTCCAGCGGGACGTAGGCGCCGCCCGACTTGAGAACGCCAAGGATCGCTACCACAAGCGCGGCCGACTTGCCCGCGAAGACGCCGACGCGTGTTCCCGGCTCGACCCCCGACGCGCGAAGCCGGAGTGCCACCGCCTCGGCCCGATTGTCGAGCTCGCAGTACGTCATCGACGTGCGGCCGTCGGTCACCGCCACGGCGTTCGGTGAGCGCTTCGCCTCTGCCTCGATGAGCTCGTGAATCGTCAGGTCCCGTGGGTACGGCGCGGTCGTGGCGTTCCACTCCACGGTCAGCCGGCGTCGCTCGGCGGCCGGGACGATCGGGAGGCGGCCGACCGTCCTCTCGGGCGCCGCAGCAATCCCGGCGACGAGCGCCTCGAGATGCGTCGCCATGCGCGCGGCATCGTCCGCGGACACCGCTCCCTCGCGACAGAACAACGAGATGCACGCTCCGTCGCCGCCGAGGGCGATCTGCAGGTCCGGTACGTCCATGGGCTCCGCTCTCGAGGGATCAGGGTCGCCCTCGAGCTGGATCTGAACCCGGTACCTCGACGCACCTCGGTCACGGAGCGTCGGATATCGGCTCGGCAGGTCGCGCGCATACGTCCCGAGCCGGCGCGTCTGGTCCAGCGCGGCGGCGACTTGCTCCACGAGTACACCGAACGAGTTGGCGGACTCCACGCGCAGCCGAACCGGTACCACCGTCGCAAAGAGGTGCGACAACGCCGATTTCTCGATGTCGGGAAGTCGAAGGCCAAAATCGAGGTCGCGTTCTCGGCAGAGCCGACTCACGTAGATGGCGACCGCCGCCACAAGACGGGCCGCAACATCCTGGGCGGCCGCGTTCTCGCTCGGGATTTCGGCGAACGCTGGTGGCAGGCCGATGTCGAGGCGATGCCATCGCTCGACGCCAGCCACCGGTGCCTCGCGTGAGAACGGGCTTGCCGTCGCGCGAGCGGTCGCCAGCCGAGGAATCCAGCGTGATTCCGATCGGGCTGCCCTCGTGTTTACCGCCGACACTCGCGCCGCCAGCTCGTCCGACAGGAGCGGCAGCGTCATCCCGCTCCGCAGCCCGAGCTCGCCCGAGAGTGCGCCGCGAGCGAGCTCGCGCCCGTCCAGCGACGAGATGTGCCGCACGAGCGCGTCGCCATCTGCCGCGGCAATCGTCAGGGCGTCGGGGCCGACATCGACTATCGTGCCCGGTTCCAGTCGAGAGCCGTTCGGTGCACGCGTCACCTCCCGGCAGGCAAGCACCCGTCCGTCGAGCAGCAGCTTCGGCCTGCCCAGCGGGTTGGCGTACGGTCCGAAGTCCAGCGCGCGCGCGAGCGCCGACAGGTCAGCAACCGGGCGTCGCCAGTCGAGAATTGCTGCGGCCGCCGGGCGGTCGTACCGCCCGAAGTACGTGCGGCGCGAGAGGTCCTGCGGTTGGCGCGGCGGGTCGCCGCGCTCCAGCGCCTCCGTCAGCTCCACGAACGCCTCGGCGGCCGCCTCGTAGCACTTGGCGTTCAGCGACAACGCCGTGTCTTCTGGCTCGATGGGTACCGAGCGCCGGACGAGAACGTCGCCCGCGTCGACGACTTCGCTCGCCACGTGCCACGAAATTGCGTGGGCCGTCTCGTGATTCATGAGCGCCCACGACGTCGCATGCATGCCCGCGTAGCGCGGAAGCGGCGCGTCGTGATAGTTGATAGCGAGTCGCTCGGGCGACGCCGTGACGGCGGGAGGCAGGATTCGCTCGTTGACGATGCTGAACAGGAAATCGTAGGGCGTCTCGGTGAGCGCCGCGCCAAGGTCGTTCGACGGATCGAGCACGGGGACCGCCCGCGTCCGTCCCCACCGAACGACCTCGGCGTTGTCCGAGATCACGCCATGAATCTCATGCCCGCGCGCGAGAAGGACTTCCGCACACCGGATGCTCAAAGTCGTCTCGCCTATGATGAAGCAGCTGAATCGCGTCACCGACCCGCTGCCTCCGCATCCGAGCGCCACCGCGCCACACCTTCGGGCGTCCCACCGTTGCCGAACCCCGCCGCGCCGGCGGCCACACCCTGGTCCCCGCGCCGTATCGCGCGCTCCTCGCTCTCGACCTCGTATTCACCAGCAACGACCGGCTTTCCAAGCTCCGCGATCGCCGCGCGAGTCATTCGTTCGATGTCTCCGAGCTCGGATTCGAACCCGTACTGCAGGATCATGTAGTCACACCAGTCGAACTTGCAGTAATCCCACCTGCCCGGCGTCTGATGCACCGCAATTGGCTTCGCCGTGAGCCCTGAGAGGTGGGTGCCGAGGCGGTCGACCGTCGACGCTGCCCAGTACTCGTCGAGCTCCAACCCCAGCACGTAGCTGCTGACGAGATCGTCAACGACGGGCACCAGACGCGTAACGAGGGCCTGCACCGCTTCGACACGAAGCGCCGAGAACTTCGGTGCATCGTCAGGCACGAGCCAGACCACCGGGTGGAAGCCGGCCGCACGCAGCTCGAGGAGGATCTCGCGAAATCGATTCGGGTGCTGGTAATAGTCGAACGCCGGGCCGCCGAAATCGGATTCGTTGTACGGGTAGACGTAGAAATGCGTGTACTTACGCGACGTGAGTCCCGAGCGGCACCGTGCTCGGGCGGTGTAATCGAGGGCCGCGTACATGAGAGTGGAGCAGCCCGCCGTGAGGAAGTCGGTCGCGTGCGGCAGCGACGCGCCCGCCGTGACGAGTGGCTCACCCGTCGATTGGAGAATCTCCGGGCGGTCTGCAGCGACGCTATCCCGGCCTGGCGTCTCGGCCTGACAGGCGAGTGCAACGGTGCTCACGAACAGGATGACCCCGGCGGAGAGGCCAGTCGAGGCTCGAACCAGTGATCGCATCTGAACGCGTGACAGGGCAGAACGGTTCGAGGCGGACTCGCGCGGCGGTCGGAGCACGCCGCCGACCCGGTCATGAAGCGGCTCTAATCGGAAACTTGTACAGTAGTAATGAACACGAGCAGCTTTGGGCAACAGCAACCGGCCAGAAAATCGAAGTGCCTTGGCTCGCGCCAAGGCACTCGAAGGTCCGGTCAGCGTTTGGGGCTACGGTCCCATTACTCGCGCGGGCTCGTGCCTCCGTT
>DASURJ010000044.1:0-12095 GCA_036280115.1 Gemmatimonadaceae bacterium | reverse complement strand
GGAGGACCCCGATCGCGCTGGTCTTGTTGGTGATGAGGCTCCGCGCGCCGCCGTGCGGGGCGTATTGAAGCCGGGCGGCGACTTCCCGGATCCGCTGCCGGGTTTCGTCGCTGACCGGCCCGCTTTCGTTGAACGCACGCGAAACGGTGGCGACGGACACCCCCGCTTCGCGCGCGACGTCTTTGATCGTGGCCACGCCGGTGTTACCGAAAAAGTCGGAGGAACATACCGCGGACCTCTATCGCCGGAGGGGTGTAATCGTTTACATTGGTCCCCGCAAGTGTCAATAGCCCGCAAAGTGCAAATCGGAACTTTCGCTTCTGCCTTCGGGTTATTTGATTGCAGCGTTATCGCGCCCGCGGTCGGATCCCAAAGGGTCTACCGCGGGCGCTCTCCAATGGGTGCGAACGGGGCCCGTGCCGCCAACACGGTGCCCCATGCGAGGTGAGGCCGACGATGGCAACAACAAAAAGCCGGACCAGCGCCAAGACGCCACGTCCGGTAGCGATCGCGGACACGACCCCGCCCGACCTCCTCGACCTCTACATCGAGGAACTGTCGAACGAGCCGGTCGCGACCGCGGAAGCGCAGAAGGCGCTCGCGCGCCGCATGCGCAATACAAAGCTGAGCACCGAGGAGCGCGAGGCCGCGCGGGATGAGCTCATCCGCGCCAACCTCCGATTCGCCTTCTCGGTCGCGAAGCAATACCAGAACCGTGGGCTCCCCCTCGAAGACCTCGTCGGTGAAGCCAACGGCGGACTGTGCCGCGCGGCCGACAAGTACGATCCCGACGTCGGGGTGAACTTCATCAGCTACGCGGTGTGGTGGATTCGCCAGGCCATCTTCTCGGCGATCTCCACCAAGACGCACACCGTTCGCGTCCCCCTCGGACGCGCCACGGACGTGCGAAAGATCGCGCGCGCCCGTACGGCGCTCCGCGAGGTGCTCGAGCGCGAACCGACCATTGAGGAGCTCGCCCGTGTGGCCGAGCTCCCACTGGACGTCGTGCGCGAGCTCAGCATCGCCATTCAGCCCGAGCGCTCGCTCGACGAGCCGCTCGGCAACGGAAGCGGTCGGTCGGAAGCCCGCACGCTCGCCAGCATCCTGCCGGCCGAAGCGGACGAGCGCACCGATGTGGACGCCCGTCTGGAAGACGAATCGCGCCGCGAGGCACTGCTCCGGGCCCTGAGCCCGCTGCCCCCACGCGACCGGAAAATCCTGCTCATGTACTACGGGCTGGAGACCGGTGAGCCGATGACGATGGAACAGATCGCCACCGTTTTCGGCGTCACGCGAGAGCGAGTTCGACAACTTCGCGACCGCGCACTTGCCGCGGTGCGCGACGGCGACGCCGCCAAGGCGCTCCGACGCGACTGGGCAGCGTAACTGATTGCAGCATAACGTATTGAAAATGGCCTCGCCGGATCCGGCGAGGCCATTTTTCATGCGTTCTCACTCAGCGCCCTGAAACACCTGGCTCACAATCGTGCCAGTATCGGTGGTGCTGTTGAAAAAGTTCAGTCCGGTGTGTTGCACCTCCTGCCTCCGCGCGTCGATGAAACACCGAGGAGGTGCAATGGCAGACACATCCACAAACAGCTGGAAGCTTCTTTACGAGACCGGGCGGCAAGCGCTCCAGTCGCGGAAGCTCCAGGAAGCAGAGCAGTCGTTCTCGGCCGCGCTCCAGCTGGCCGAGGACTTCCCAGCTGCCGACCCGCGACTCGCGGCGACGCTCAACGCCCTCGCCCGCATCTATTCGCTCCAACGCCGGTACCTGGCGGCAGCGGCGTTACTCAACCGCTTGCTCGAGGTGACCGAGCGCACACTCGGGCCCACGCATGTCCAGGTCGCCGGGGTCCTCACCAACCTCGCCGAGATGTACACGCACCTCGGCGCTGCCCGTGAGGAGCTCGAGTTGCGTGAACGAGTCCTCGCCATTCGTGGCGACGACGCGACCGCTGACAAAGCGTTGCTTCAGCGGCTGAGAGAACGCGTGGACGAGCTCCGCGCGACGCTCGAGGCGCAGGAAACCCCCGCCGCAGATGAAGAGATCGACCCGCTGCCGGTGGTTCGGACCGCCGAGTACAGCGCGCCGATCGTGGCGACGGATGATCGGGATCCGGCGTTCGCCCCGACGACCGAAGAGCACGAGGCGATCGCGTCCAACAGAACGCCCGCGGTGGTGGCAGCGCCGGCACCTGGCCGGGTCGAGTTTCCCTCGCCGATTCGAAGCCTGCCCCGGGTGGAGCGGGCGACGCCCGCGATGGGGCCGATGCTCGGCGTCACGGGCAGCGACCACGGCTTCGCCGACATGGGGCGCGACGAGTACCGGGAGCTTCCCTCGAGTCGGCGGTTCGCCGCACGATCCAGCTTGATCACGATCGCGGCCGGCGTGGTGCTCGTTGCCGGCCTTCTCGCGGCGCGCGGCTGGGTTGCCGGTTCGGATGACGAGCGCGAGTCGACCGGCTCGGTGAATCTCGCGAACGTCGCCGCGGCAGCTGCCCCCTCGCCGGCCGCGCCACCGTCGGCTCCCGCTGCGACGGAGCAGCCCACCGTCGAGGAGCTCGTGGCCGAACGCCGCCGGGAGACTCGACGCTCGCTCGAGTCCTCCTCCGAGTCGCCTCGCACGGAGTGGATGGACCGTCGGGATCGGCGGGATACGCCCGTTCGACTTCCGTCGGGTGCTGCCCTCGAACGCGCGCTGAAGAGCGTGGATGGCGCGGTGAAGGTCATCGACCAGCGCACCCGTGCGGCGGCCGATTCGGCGTCGGCGCTTCGTCTGGAAACGCCGACCTTCAACGCGAAGCTCAGGATGTCGGAAACCGTCGTCAGCCGTCCGCAGGAGCGCTGAGCGGCGGGACAGGAAGCACACCTCGGGGTACCACACGGCGGCGTTCCGCGGAACGCCGCCGTTTTCTTTTGTGGGTGTTCCATTTCGCCACCCTGGTCCTGCTGGCACATTTGCCGGGCCGCCCTGTTCTCGAGGATTACGATGCCCCGCTGGTTTCTCCCGCCATTGCTTTCGTTCGCCGCCATCGGCGTTGCGGTAACCGGTCTCGCGGCGCAGGTCGTTTCCGTGCGGAGCGGGTCGGAGAAATTCGAGCGTGATTCCACTACGCGCGCGGTGCCGCCGCTCGCGGACGTGAACGCGGCCATCAGTGCCGCGCGCTCGGCACAGATCCAATTCGAGCATTATCGCAGGGCCAACCTTCCGGAGTCCCGCTCGTCGCGTGGCGGGGGCTCGTGCGACGAGCAGGTCGGTCGGTTCTGCTACTGGTACGATGAGAACGAGCCGCCTCCGCCGCGCGAGCCGCAGCGGATTCGCGACGCGCGCGAGCGGCTTATCTCGATGCTCGACTCGGCGGCGGTAGTGGCCGCGCCGAACCGATGGATCGCGTCGCAACGCGTCCGCTACCTCGCCGAGGCCGGGCGTCACAAGGACGCGGTGGCGGTAGCGCTCTCCTGCCGCGTGGAGGGGTGGCTCTGCGGCACGCTCGTGGGGTTTGCGTACCACGAGGCGGGGGACTACGTCCGCGCCGACAGCGCGTATACGGCGGCGCTCGCCGCCATGTCTCCGGCGATGCGGTGCGAGTGGGAGGACGTGTCGCTTCTCCTCGACTCGGAGATGCTGCCGCGATACCGACAGCAGCGGTGTGGTGACTCGGCGCGGCTCGCGTTCGAGCGCCGGGTGTGGTGGCTCGCGCGTCCGCTCTTCTCGACGCCGGCGAACGACGCGCGCACCGAGCATTACGCGCGCGTGACGATGGCGCACATGCTCGCCGACGCGACCTCGGCGCATGAGGGTGGGTTCGACGAGGACGAGCGCGAGTTGCTGCTTCGATACAGCTGGCCCCGGGCCTGGTCGAGGAGCGGTGGCGGGTTCGGCGGACGCGGCGGGTCCATCGTCGGGCACGAGCCGACCCCGGCGTATCCCTATCTCCCCAACGCGTTCGTGTTCGACAACCCGGTGAACACGGACTCGCTTCGATGGACCACGCGCCCGGGCGTCGTCCACGCCCGGTACGCGCCGGCGTACGCGACGCCGCTCCTTCGCCTCGAGCACCAGTCGGCGCTGTTCCGGCGTGGCGACTCCTCGCTCGTGGTGCTCGCGTACGATCTGCGCAGCGACTCGACGCTGGCGCAGGCGAGCGATGTGCGGGCCGCACTGGTGCTGACCCGGGGGGAGGAGCGCGACGCGACCATCGTGCGCGCACCGAACAAGTCGCGCGGGGTGATCACGGCCCGCAGTGTCTGGGCACCGCTGCTCATGAGCGCCGAGGTGACATCGCCGTCGGTTCGGCGGAGCGCACGCGCGCGGTACGGCATCCGCTCTCCCTATGCGGTCGGTGCACGCGTGTCGCTGTCGGACCTGCTGCTCTTCGAGCCGTACGGCAGCCTGCCGGCGTCGCTCGACGAGGTGATGCCGCACATGAAGCCCACGCTTCACGTCCGCGGCGACAAGAAGCTCGGCTTCTACTGGGAGGCCTACGGCACGAACCCGGCGGGCGAGACGATGGGCGTGTCGGTCACGGTCGCGCCGGAGGTGACCGACGAGCTGACGCGGGCGCAGCGCCTCAAGCGCGCCCTCGGCGCGTGGAAGGAAGCGAAGCCGGTCATCGTTCAGGTGCAGGACGTCTCGGCCCGAGGGCGCACGATTTCACCGCGCGCAGTCGAGGTGGACATTTCCACGCTCCCGCCGGGGCCTTACCTCGTCGAGCTCGAGATCGATGTCGCGAGGCAGTACCGGGTCCGTGCGGAGCGGAGAATCGTCGTCGAGTGACCGGGACGCCAGGCACTACGGCCGGTCGTCGGTAATCAGTTTTCAGTCGGGCAGTCATCAGTCCTGAGTGTTTCAGTCATCAGTTGTCAGTAAATGGAGGTCACTGACTACCGAGAGCTGAATCACTCGCAACTGATGACTGCCCGACTGGAAACTTGATGACTCTCACCCGGACTGTCGGGATCGCGATCCAAACCCGTCGCGCCGTTACTGTGCGGCGTACTTGGTCGCCAGGGCCTGCAACCCCGCGTCGATCTCCGATTTCGGCACCCATCGCCCGCGCACCATGACGCCCGCGCGCCTGGTGATGTTGTCGAGCGACTGGAGCGGGTTTCCGTCGAGCAGGACGAGGTCGGCCCAGTGGCCCACGGCGACCGTGCCGAACTTGCCGTCCTGCTCGAGGTCACGCTCGGCGTAGAGCCCGACGTTCTTCGTGCCCGACTCGAGCACCTGGTAGGGCGTGAGGCCGGCATCGGCCATCACGCGCAGCTCTCGATGGAGGGCGAAACCGGGGACGTTGAACATCTGCGGGGAGTCCGTCCCCATGAGCAGCGGGGCGCCCTCGTCCGCGAGGATCTTGAGCATCCGTCTCCGGTGCGCGATCAGGCGCTGCCCGTGGTCGGCGGTAATGCCTGCCTTGGCCTGCTGCTGCATCTGGTTCCGCTTCTGGTTCATCCAGTTGTTCACCCACTGTTTCGGCGCGTACTTCATCTCCTCGCGCTGGGGGACCTCGTCGAGCGCAACGGTCCCGAAGAAGTTCTCCCACAGGAACATCGTCGGCACGTTCCATACGCCCGCTTCTTTCGTGCGGCGCGCGAGGTTGCGCATCTCCGCCTCGCTCACGGCTCCCATCCACTCGGCGAACGACACCGTGTCGGTGGGGGACATCATGCGCCGTTTCACGTCGGCGGGCACGGCACCCTCGATGTACCCATCGAGGTGATCCACGGTGGACTGCCGAGCCTCGAGGGTGCGGTCGATGCCAACGTCCTGGGAGACGTGACCCGCGAGCGTGATGCCCACCTCGTTCGCCACGGCTGTCGCGGCGTCGTACGTCGCGCGCGACAGGCCGGGGTGCAGCTTCACGAGGTCGTAGCCCGCCGCCTTGTGGGCGCGTACGAGCTTCGCGGCCGTGTCCGGGTTCGGCGCGCTATTGCCGTTCAGCGATGGCGCAGCGACGAACATGGTGGGGCCCAGGACCTCACCCTTTTTCAGCTGCTCGCGCAGAACGAGTTGATTCGGCGCACCGAGCATGGCGCGAATCGTCGTGATCCCGTTCGCGACGTAGAGGAACATGATGTCGCGATTGAGCTCCTGCGGCTGCTGCGGCCCGAGTACGTGGGCGTGCATTTCGGCGAGGCCGGGCATGAGGAACTTGCCGTTCCCGTCGATGCGCTGGGCGTCGGCTGGTACCCGGACCGACGCGGCGGGCCCGAGCTCCGTAATGCGCCCGTCACGCACGATGACGGTCTGGCCCGTGAGAACGCGGTCGCGGTCCATGGGGAGCACGTTCACGTTCACGAACGCAACGGTTCCTGGGGCTGGCGTCGCGGGCTCCGGAGCGCCGGTACCGGGCCCAGTGGAGTCACGCGGGGCCGGCATCGCCCCGAGCGCGGTGGCTCCGAGGATCGATGCGGCGGCGAGTGTCGTTCGCAGGATCATTGTCGACAGGGCATGGGGGAATTGGGGGTCGGAGTCGACCCCAAGGTGTTGAGCGGTGGGGCGCACTGGCAGGGGAGTGAGGCCGGACCGTTTCGAAATCAGGGTCAAATACCGGCGGCGGGGACCAGCCGATAGCGGTCCCGGCTGGACCTACTTCCCTTCCCGCGCGGCGCGACGTACAACGGTTCATCACATCGCGGCGTAGGAAAGTGCTACCCCAGCTTGTCGGCGTCCCTCTCCCCGTCCCGCCCATGCGAGCCATCTCTCCAGTCACGCTCGGCGCTGCCGTCGCGCTCTGCGCGTCCTCGGTGTTCGCGCAATCCGCCCGTCCAACCCTCGATTCGGCCACACTCGCCGGCTTACGGTGGCGGACGGTTGGCCCCGCGAACTTCGAGGGACGCGTCGCCGATCTCGCGGTCATTCCGCGCCCGTCGAACACGTTCTTCGTGGCCGCCGCGGCCGGCGGCATCTGGAAGACCACCAATGGCGGCGTGACGTTCCGGCCGGTGTTCGACGACTACCCCACGGCGTCCATGGGCGCGCTCGCGATCGCGCCATCGGACACGATGCAGGTGTGGGCGGGTACGGGCGAGCCGAACTCGCGGAACACGATCGAGCCGGGCCAGGGCGTCTACAAGTCCACCGATGGTGGCATGACGTGGAAGCTCATGGGCCTCGAGAAGACGCAGCACATCGGGCGCATCGTGGTCCATCCCACGAATCCCAACATCGTCTACGTCGCCGCGCTGGGTGCCGCATGGAAGTCGAACCCGGAACGCGGACTGTACAAGACGGAGGACGGCGGCCAGACGTGGAAGCTCGTGAAGTTCGTGAGCGACAAGGCCGGGTTCATCGATGTCGCGATCGACCCGAAGAACCCGAACGTCGTCTGGGCCTCGAGTTGGGAGCGCGTCCGCGGCCCGTACTTCCTCAAGTCGGGCGGACCAGGGTCCGCGCTCTGGAAGTCGGCCGACGGCGGTAACACGTGGGCCGAGATCAAGGGCGGCGGATGGCCGGAGACGCAGAAGGGGCGCATCAGCTTCTCCATCTTCCCCGGCAACACCGACATCGTCTACGCGATGGTCGAGGCGGACTCGATTCGCGGCCAGAAGGCGGCGCCAGGCGCGGCGCGGCAGAAGCTGGCGAACGGCCTCTATCGCACGAAAGACGGCGGCAAGACCTGGGAGAAGACGAACGACGCGAACACACGCCCGTTCTACTACTCGCAGGTGCGCGTCCACCCGAAGGACCCCGAGAAGGTGTGGTTCTCGTCGACGCCGGTGCTCGTCTCGAACGACGGCGGCAAGACCGCGCGCACGGCAACGCAGGGGATCCACGTCGACCATCACGCGATGTGGATGGACCCGAACGATCCCGACTACATGATCGTGGGGAACGACGGGGGGATCGCCATCTCGCATGATGGTGGCGGCAACTTCGACTTCGCCGCGATTCTCCCGATCGCGCAGTTCTACTCGCTCAGCTACGACTTCGAGACGCCGTACAACGTGTGCGCCGGGGCGCAGGACAACGGCTCGTGGTGCGGGCCGAGCCGGCGGAAGGACGGGCCGGTGACGAACGCGTACTGGTTCACGTTCGCCGGCGGCGACGGCTTCTGGACGGCACAGCACCCGATCGAGTCGCACATCATCTGGGGCGAGTCGCAGGGCGGCAACATTCGGCGGGTGAACCTGAAGACCGGCGAATCGGTCGCGCTCGTGAAGCCGAACTGGCGCCCGCGTTATGCCATGTTCGAGGACTCGATTCTCGTCACCCGCCCTGACACGGCCGCGCCAGCCACTCGAGATCAGACGAGCCGCATCGCACAGTTCCGTTCGCGCCAGCGGGCCGACTCGGCGGAGCTCGACATGCGCTGGAACTGGGAGACGCCGTTCCTGCTTTCGCCGCACAACCCCGACGTGTTCTATGCGGCGGGCAACCGCGTGGTGAAGTCCACGCAGCGCGGCGACAATCTCTACCCGATCTCGCCCGATCTCTCGAAGAAGCAGATGGCGAAGATCGACACGAGCATGAACAAGACGGGCGGTATCACGCTCGACGCGACGGGCGCCGAGACGTACGGCACGGTGGTGGCGCTCGCGGAGTCGTACGTGCGGCCGGGCTTCCTCGCCGCGGGCACGGATGACGGCAACGTGTGGGTGACGCGCACCGACGGCGCGTCGTGGGAGCCGGTTCCGGCGAATCGCTTCCCGGGACTCGCGTCGGGCGATGTGTACGTGAGCCGCATCGAGCCGTCGCACTTCGACTCGCTCACGTTCTACATCACGTTCGACAATCACCGCTGGAACGACTTCACGCCGTACGTCTACGTGACGGAGGATTACGGGAAGACGTTCCGCTCGATCGTGAACAATCTGCCGAAGGCGCACGCCGGCGACTACGTGCACACGATTCGCGAGGACCCGCACAACCGCGACCTGCTGTTCGTGGGCACGTCTCGCGCGATCTATACGTCGCTCGATCGTGGTCGCAGCTGGCAGCGGTTCATGTCGGGGATGCCGACCGTGCCCGTGCACGATATCAAGATCCATCCGCGCGACCGCGAGCTGATCGCGGCGACGCACGGCCGCGGGATCTGGATCGTGGACATTGCGCCGCTCGAGCAGCTCGCGGGCGAGAACGGCACGAAGATCGTGGCCGAGGCTGCGCATCTATTCGAGCCGAAGACGGGCTATCAGTACGGCCAGGGGCCCGCGATGGGCGCGTCGGCGAACGGCGAGGGGCACAAGGTGTTCAATGCGCCGAGCCCGGCGTACGGTGCGGACATCGTGTATCGGGTCGCTGGCGGCGCGATGGCGAGTGCGGCGTCGCAGGGCGACAACGACGGCAACGGCGGGTCGCCTAACGCGGCAGCGCGCCAGGGCCAGCGTGGTCAGCGTGGGCCGCAAGCGCAGATCCTCATCACGGACGCAAAGGGTGACACGGTGCGCACGCTGACCGGGCCGGCGTCGCCGGGCCTGCATCGCGTGACGTGGGACTTCCGTGGCCGCGCGGCGCCGACCCCGCTGTCGCCCTCGCAGCGGCGCGACAGCGTCGTGGCGGCGCGCCGCATGGACTTCGTCTTCGATTCGCTGGAGAAGGCGGGGACCATGCCGAAAGCGTCGCTCGACCGGCTGCGTCAGACGTTCGCGAGCGGCGATGTCGGCGCGTTCTTCCGTCGTGGTGGCGGCCGAGGCGGCGCAGCTGCCGGCTGGCAGGAGCGCCCGGGTGAGGGCGCGGTCGTCGGCGGGGGCGGTGGCCGACAGGGCGGCGGCGGGGGTGCGGGAGAGCAGAGCCCGGCCGAGATGCTTCAGGCGTTCCCGGGCGGATTCCAGGAGTTCCAGCGGCTGATCAGGCCCCCGGGACAGCAGGGCGGGCGCGGCGGCGGCTTCGGTGGTGGTCGCGGTCAGGCCCCGGAGGTCGCGTCCGGCGATTACCTCGTGACGCTCACGGTCGGCGGGAAGACGTACAAGCAGACGCTGCGTGTCGAGCGGGTGAATGGCTACGGCGCGAACGCCGCTGCCGGTGTCGTCGAGGAGGAGGATCGCGAGCCGTAACGCTCACTACTTACTGCAGCGATCAACCGACCCCGGCAGGGCGCCCTGCCGGGGTCTTTTTTGTCTCACTCGTTAGGTGTGACGCCTGTCACGCGCGTCTCGCGCGCGCCGTTGTCAGCGCCCGACGACAGCGAAGATCACGCGTCCAAGTGCGCGCCAGAGCCTTGGCGATCTGCACTAGGATGTGTTTGCCGAGCATCGAGTTGATTGCGCGAATCGCGGAACAACTCGCGTTATTGCTGAGGCA
The DNA here is from genome assembly GCA_036280115.1 of Gemmatimonadaceae bacterium. Taxonomy (GTDB): domain Bacteria; phylum Gemmatimonadota; class Gemmatimonadetes; order Gemmatimonadales; family Gemmatimonadaceae; genus JAJKIV01. Next base: position 1,849 of record DASURJ010000044.1, on the reverse strand, counting down.
CGTGTATTGACCTTGCTCCGACCCACGTCGACCGCTGACGCTGATGTCGGTGGCCGACCTGGTGGTCAACACACGCAGGAGACGAGATCCGGATGACGAACCCTCGCCGTTGCTTCGTCGACTCGTTGGGCACTGACTGGCGCATCTATGAGGTCGCGTCGTCGAACGTGCCTGCCCCCCGGGGCCGGAACTGTCTGATCTTCGAATCCACGCAAGCCGTTCGACGGGTGTGGAACTACCCCGCGAACTGGGAGAGGCTCTCGACCGACGAGCTCAGCGCGTTGAGCTGGAATACCTGACCCGTACTGACGCCCGACGCCCGCGGCGTCGAGCCCGATTCATACCGCCGCCGTGCACCTCCTCGACACCACTCGGTAACCGTTATAGCTGCTCTCCATTCACCGCACGGCGGCGGTGTCCAAAAACTCCGAATCCCCCGGAACCTGTTGGGTTCCGGGGGATTTGTCTTGTGCGGCTGCGCGCGTCCCGACACAATCGGCTTGTGACGTTCGACCGGTCGCAGAGGTCGGTCTAGGTACCCCCAGAAGTCGGGATCCGCCTAGGTCATTTGACGGATGTCGGCGCCGGCGACAACGGTTTATTCTGGTACGAGATCCGGTGGCACGCTGCCGGCGTAAGAGTGTAGGAAACTAGTCGGCGAGCAAAGCAGTAAAGATGAGGCGGTAGAAATGACTGTTATGCACAGAGATAAACGGATGGGATCGACTCGGACACCGGGACGGCTGAGCCGCACCGAAGTGGCCCGTCGGCCCGTGACCAGCTTATGGCTCGCCATCGCGTTCGCCGCCCTCGCGTCGGTCGTGGTGGCCGGGCACGCTCGCGGTCAGAGCGCTGTCGAGACCATGCCCACGAATGTCTCGCTTTCTCAGCCTCGGATGGAGGTCCCCTTCGAGATGGGCGAGAAGCTGACGTACGACGTCAGGTTCGGTGGCATCAAGGTCGGCACCGGACGAATGGAGGTGCTCGGCCTTCAAAACGTCCGCGGCCGTGAAGCCTGGCACACGCGCTTCACCGTGAAAGGCGGCATCCCGCTCTACAAGGTGAACGATCGCATGGAGAGCTGGATCGACTCCCGCACGTTCGAGTCGCTCCGCTTCGTGCAGGACCTCCAGGAAGGCCGACGCGACCGGGAGCGGACGTTCGAGATCTACCCGGACCGCGGCACGTACAGCGAGAACGGCGAGGCCGAGCACGCGCCGAGCGTGGACGATCCACTCGACGATGCGGCGTTCCTGTACTTCGTGCGCACGATTCCGCTCGAGGTCGGGAAGACGTACGAGTTCAATCGGTACTTCCGCCCGGATCGAAACCCCGTGCGCATCCGCGTGCTCCGGAAGGAGACCGTAAACGTCCCGGCCGGCAGGTTCGAGACGATCGTGATCCAGCCGATCATCAAGTCGAAGGGGATCTTCTCGGAGAAGGGCGAAGCCCAGATGTGGCTCACCGACGATCCGCGGCGACTGCTGGTCCAGATGAAGAGCAACCTCTCCATCGGATCGCTGAACCTCTACCTGCGCGGGTACGTCCCCGGCACGGTGGCCATGATGGGGGATGATAGGTAGAGAGCAGCTATCAGCTATCAGCTATCAGCTATCCGCAATCCGGAACCCTCGGGACGCTTCTCTTGATGAGAGAGGCATCCCGAGGGTTCTCGCTTTGCTGATAGCTGATAGCTGATGGCTAAAATCTGAATACCGCAAACACCGGAATCGTCGTGAATCCGCCGGCATCCATCAGGCGGAGCTCGACACCGAACCTCGGCGTGAACAGCACTCCACCGCCGATGTTGAAGCCGAGGTCCGTCGAGCTGTCGTAATCCGAGTCGTCG
>DASURJ010000043.1:0-23429 GCA_036280115.1 Gemmatimonadaceae bacterium | reverse complement strand
CGCTCGCCGCCAGCGCCGCCCGCAGCGACCCGGCCCCCCCGTCGTTCAGGTTCGTCACCCGGAGCACCTGCCCCCCGCGCCCCGCCCGCGTCTCCACCCCGAACCCCGCCAGCCCCGGCACGACACCCAACGTCCCGTCGGACGGCGGCGGCGGCTCCTCGGGCGTGGTCGGCGGCTCCTCGGGCGTGGTCGGCGGTGTGGTTCCCACCTCCTTCTGCGTGAACCGCTGAGTCGAGCTGCCCGAGCAACGCACCTGAACGATCGGGCGACCTTCGAGCGATCCGCTCCGGCTCACGACGGTGAGGCAGCGGGACATCGAGCGCAGCTCGCCTGTGTCTCCAGTCGGCAGGGCCCAGCGCTGATTCTTGCCGCCATGGCACGTCCACACGCCAACCGGATCGCCGTACCGGATCTCCTCGTCACTCACGTCGAGGCAGAGGCCACCAATCTTGATCAGGCGACTCTCCGCATCGTACGTGAATTGCTGCGCGGGCCCACCATCACAGACCTGAAGCGAGGCGTCGGCACCTCGCTTGATCTCGCCAGCAATGCCGAGGCACATGTCCGGGTCGAGCGCCGAGACGAATACCGTCGGCTTTCCGACGATGGCGCCGTTGACGCCGGGCGGGATCGTTGCGACGGGAGCCGTTACTTCAGCAGCGTCGTCGGCGCAGGCAAGTGCGAAAACGAGCGGAAGGACGACCGCATTGAACCGACCAATGCGAGTCACCCATGATGAACGCGGGTGCATCGGAGTCTCTCCGGGGTAACTCGGCGGCCCGACCAGCTTGGCCACCACGCACCTGCGCGCGAACGGCTGTAGCCTCGAAGCTTTGCGTCACCGGCTTTCGCCGGTTTTGCCTTTGTCACCGCCCCCGGCTGGAGACGGCGATCCTGCCGACCTGTGAATGCGCTAAACGTTTAGCGCGCCACATGCACCCGTGTCCACATAGAAATGCACCCGCCACGGATTAGTTTTGACTGAGCTGTCAGCCGGAAGGCAGATTAGTTTCTATTCATAAGTGCACAATACGCAACGGATTAGAGAATTCATATCTCGAGGATGACACAAATCTGAGCGGACGATATTTGTGATCTCCGGCGCGGCTGGTCATCCGGTCAGCGGGCGATTCCCGACCGGCTCGTTAGGCACGCCGGCGCGCCCGGCGGCCTCGATGAGCCAACTCCGGACACAACAGACCTGCGCGCCTGCCGTACGGCAGGCGTCAGCGACCCTCGGCGCGAGCGGCAAGGAGGTGCAGCCACTCCTCGAGGTTGGTGTAGCCGTCCCGATCGTCGTCGCCGTTCGGGTTCACCGGCAGAGTCAGGTAGTGTTGCGGCGCTCCCAGGTCAGGCCAACCGCCAACCTCGGCCTGAGTACGGACGATGCCACCGGCACGAGTGCGAACATCCTCGACCACCCGCGCGTCGACCTCGTCGCGGCTCGCCGGCCATGCACCCGCAGCAGCGAGAACCATTGATCGTACAAGCCCGTTCGGCAACGCGACCAACCCGGCCGGCCACACCGGGGCCTCGGCGGCAATGACGCGGTCACCAGCGTCATCGGCGACCAACGACCACGCATTCTCCGGAGGCGGAGCGTCGTTTCGACTGTTGTCGCCAACATACACGCGAGTACCAGGCTTTGCGGTCGCGAAGATGCGCATGCTCGGCCCCGCTGTGTTCGGGCCCGTGATAAATACGTTGCCGACAATGGAAATAAGGCTCGGCCCGGACCCGTCAGGATCCGCGTGATAGGCGCCCTCGACGTCCCAGTTGTAAACGACGTTGTTGGCGAACACGCCCGACGTGTTCCCCTTGAAGTACGGGTTCCGATCGCTGTTGTGGGCGAACAGCGAGCCCACGATCGTCACGTTCTTCGAGCCGTCGAACACGAGGAGTCCAGCGGACTGATACGCGGCGAGCCCTTCCGAACTGATCGAGTTCGCGATCGCAATGTCGTGGGCACCGCTCCCCGACGTGCCAATGTTCTCGTCCGTGCCCCAGCTCGCTGAGACGTGGTCGAGCACCACGTTGTAGCCGTTAGGCCCGAGGATCTGGATCGCGTCAGTTCTGGGTGTCCCGTCGCCTGGTCGTACGCGCACGTGCTGCAGCAGCACGTCGTGCGCCCGGATGCTCAGCGTTGCGCCGCGTAACGTGACTCCCGGTGCCGGCGCGGTCTGACCGGCGATGGTCACGTATGGGTGGTCGATGCGCAGCGTGCTCGCGAGCGCGATCGTTCCGCCGGCCTCGAAAAGGATCGTGCGTGCGCCCCGCGCCGCGAGCGCCGCGCGCAAGGACCCTGCGCCGGCGTCATTGAGATTCGTCACTCGGATGACAGCGCCGCGACGCCCGGCCGGGGTCTGAACGCCAAAACCCGCCAGCCCCGGCATCACCGGAAGGTGTGAGGAGTCGACGGTGTCGGGAGGGGGGTCTTCACCCACCGCACCACTGGGCTCGTGGCCGCACGCCACGCAGAACGACGCTCCAGCGAGCAGCACCCCCCGGTACCGCATGACCCGCATTGCCTCCGGTCGCTGACGTCGCACGTCGCGTCCGCGTGAAGGGCCAGATTCGGCGCCCCGGCACAAGATGTGTCCCGGTTTACCGCCACGCCAGACGCCCCTGCCTGGAACCCGTGGCGTCCTAACGATTGTATCGGCAATGGGCTGCGCTCGTGTCTGGCGGTCATGTGTACAGCATTGGATATTTCGGATCCCCCAAAGGGGAACGTGTCCGCTCGACAGTGTGAGGTAGCGCAATGCCCGACCGCGAGGCGCGGCGACCAATGCCGGCGGAACAAGCGATCCTGTGGAAACCGCTCCACGATCCACACTACGTGGTCGCTTCGCTCCAGCCTGCGGATGGCGGGCGACGAAAGATCTTCATCCGCCAGCAGGCGTTGTCTCGAGCCGAGACACTGGTCCGTGCGCATGGCCGCCGCGCTTGTGGAATTCTTCTCGGTCACCGCTACCAGTGTCCCGTAACCGGCTCGGAGTTTCTCGTCATCGAATCGGTCGCCGAGCGAGACCCGGTCAGCGACGAGACGGACATCGCTCGCACGATCGCCGAAGCATTGGCCGGACTCACCTCCCGTCATCGTTCTCTCCACATCGGGTTGCCCCAGCGCCAGCCGGAGGTCGTCGGCTGGTATCGTGGCGTGCCAACCGTGGACCCAAAGCCGTCGCCGGCCACCGCGGCGGTTCACGACTCGCTGTTCCGTCAGCCCTGGCAAACGACACTCGTGATCGCCGAGTCGCCACGCTCCCCGGGTGGCGCATTCTTCCTGCACGACGCGGTGAATCGGTGTTGGTTCGCCGCTCCGTTCTACGAGTTACCCGACCACTCGACCAAACCGCCGCAGCCCAAGCCGACGGTGGTCAGCTGGCCGCAATACATGACAGCCGAGAGTGTGGCACTCACGGCTACGCCGGTCGCGGAGTTGTCGGACGTCGCTCCCGCGAAGCCGGCTGGACGGTCTGAGGCAACGCATCACGCAGTCGCAGGCAACGGTGACCGTCGTGGGCCGCTCGACGCCGTCGACGTGCCGCCACTCGCGTCCGCCCCTGAAGCACGTGCGACGACACCTGCACCCACGCCTCCCGTCACCGCGACTGCGGACTCGACCGGACAGCGGGTGGTGGATGCTGCGTCTCAGGTTCCCGCCACGGTCACGGACCGCCCCGTACTCGTCCCCGTTCACCACGAGTCGGGAGAGGTACAGTGGCAAACCCGGGAAGGCGCGCCACGAAGACGGGCGGACCGGCCGCTCGAGAAGATGTCGACCATCGACGACCGCGATCAGCGAATGGAAGTGCCGGCCTTCGACCGCCCGCTGAGTGATGACGACGACACCACACAGCGTGACGACCCCGGCCGCTTCATCGCGCTCGCCCGCACCGAAGGCTTCTTCATCGCGGCGAGGTACGACACGCGAGTCGACTCGAGGCGCGCGGAAACCCTCTGGATTCTGAACGAGCCGTATTCGGGAATGTTGCTCACGGTCGTGACGGACTCTGCCGTCATCGACGCGACACTCCATTACAACCTGCAGACCGACGATGCCGGGCTGCAGCGCGTTCCATTCCCGGAGCATCGTGACCCCGAGTCGAAGACGGTTTACGTGCGTGAGACCTGTGTGGAGGGGTTGCGTGCGCGCTGCCGCCGTCTCCGAGCGACGAACGCGTTGCTGCGTGAATGGCGGGTGACGCCGATGCTGTCGTTGCTGACACCCGCCGAATGGGAGTCCGCCGTTGCACTGGACACCGCGAGCGCGCGCGCTGCAGATCCCATCCGCGAGCTCAACAACGCCCGGATTGAAAGACTCCCGGAGGGCGTGCGGGCGCAGTTCCACCTAAGGCAGCAATAGCATCTTCACGCCGGTTTCCCTGATCTCCAGCGCGCGGTGGGCTTCGAGCGCGCGATGCGCCTCCGCCGCGGCGGCGAGCGGGAATGTCCGGTCAATGCTCACGCGCAACCATCCCTCGCCGATCCATCCCAGCAGATCGGTCACGCGTCCGGCCAGCTCCTCCGGCGTCGCCACGTGATGCGCAAACAGTGCGCGAGTGAGGAACAGCGAGCCCTTGCGGAGCAGAGTCTGCGGATCGACTGGTGGTACCGGCCCGCTCGCTTGACCGCAAAGCACCATCATGCCCCGGAGACCGAGGCAATCGAGGCTTTCGTCGAACGTGTCCTTTCCGACCGAGTCGTACACCACGTGGACTCCCTTCCCACCCGTTAGGCGCTGCACTTCGGCCACGACGTCATGCTCGGGGTAGAGAATCACCTCATCGGCGCCAGCCTCGCGCACGAGCTTCGCCTTCGCCGGCGTGGAGGTCGTGCCGACGACCCACGCGCCGCGGTGCTTCGCGATCCGGCAGAGGAGGAGCCCGACACCTCCAGCCGCGGCATGGATGAGGCATCGGTCGCCCGCCCGCAGCGGATACGTCGAAGTCGCGAGATAGTGGGCGGTGATTCCCCGCATCATCACTGCGGCCGCGCTCCTCGTATCGACCGCGTCCGGTAGCTTGACCAGTCGGGCGGCCGGCGCCTTCGCGAGCTCGGCGTACGTCCCCTTGAACGACTCCGACGTGACACGGTCGCCTACATGCAGGTGAGAGACGCCGGCGCCAAGCGCCATCACGGTGCCAGCACCCTCGGCTCCAGGCGTGAAGGGCAGCGGCACGGGAGGCTTGCCGCTTCGCTGGAACACCTCCACGACGTTGAGCCCAACCGCCTCCATGCGAACGACGACCTCGTCGGGGCCTGGCTCCGGATCGGGGATGTTCTCGAGGCGCAAAACTTCGGGGCCGCCAGCTTCGTGGACGCGAATGGCCTTCATGAGTCGATGCGGGCTAACGTCGCTCGAGCTTCTTCAGGCGGTAGTAGACCAGCTCGCGTCCTTTTTCGGGCGACCCGAGGCGATGAACCTGGACGTCGTGGTCTCGAGCCAGCTCGCGATGGGCCGAGTCCTGTCCGGCGCCTGTACATACGATGCCGTCGAGCTCGTGCGACAGGGCAAGCGCATGGACCCCACCACATGTCACGGAGGTCGAATAAACGACTGTCGACACTCCAGGGAAGTAGTAGTGAACCGTGGGAAGAAGCACCCTCGGTATGGCCACCCGCTCCGGCGGCGTCTCACCTCGCGGAAGAATCTCGACGATCAGGTCGGACAGATGTACGGCGTTCGACGGGCTCCGCAGTCGCGTGACTCCGCTGATCGCGAGGACAGCGACGATCGCTGCCGTGGCCGCTCCACGGAAGACCGGCCTGGCACGTGCCAGCACGACCGCCACCGATGCTCCAGCGATCACGGCGAGTGCCGCGAATAGCGAGGAGGCGTGCGTGGGTTCGGGCGACGCGGGCAGCGCCGACGCGAGCAGCATCAGGACTCCGTAAACCGCGAACGGAAGGATCCACGCGTCGACCTGACGCCGCTTCAGCAGGTAGAGCCCGAGCAGCACACAGGCGATGACGACGCCAAACTGGACCGGGCTGGCAGTGATCCGGTCGAACATGGCCGTCAGCATCCGGGGGACCGAGATGCTCCTCGCTCCGGCAAGCGCGACGTACGTGAAGAAGAGGTAGTTCTTCACGAACGTCAGCTTGAACAACCCCGCCGGCCAGGCCACGACGATGACGGAGACGACCAGTAGAGTCGATTGACCGAGAAGCGTGGCGAGCCCCCTGCGGTCAAGTTCCCCGAACAACGCCGATCGCCGGACAAACGCGCAGATCGCGAGGGTCACGACCAGCAGCGGGGCGAACTCGATCGTCAGCAGCGCCAGCGTGGTCGCGGCCAGCGAGTAATACCAGTATCGAATGCTTCCCGTATCGACCAGCCTCGCCATCGCGACGAGCGCCAGGATGGCGGTGACCACGTACATGCCGTGCGGAGTGATCAGCCGTGTGGTGGCAATGCTGGCCGGGCTGACGAGGAGCATGGTCGACGCCAGCACGGCCGTTATCCTCGGGCCCCGGGGGACAACGGCGAGACACCCGAGGTACACTGCGACGTACGCGAGCAACAACGACGTCAGCGATGCCCAGCGGATCGTCTGTTCTTCGATTCCCAGGAGCTTCGCGTGGAGTAAGAGCCAGTAGAAGTACAGCGGGCCGTGAAAGTGGCGATAGAATGCGATGTCGTCGGTGGAGCGGATGTACTCGGACAACGAATGGCGCGTCGATTGACGACGCATGCCCTCTTCCACCCCCTTTTTCACGAAGGTCGTAAACGGGATGGTCGGTCGGTCCAGGTAGTTGGCGGCGAAGCCCTTCGAGACCGCGTACATATAGTCGGCTTCGTCATACGAGAAGCGCCCCGCCGGCAACGCGGGTCCGGCGAGCGCCGCATAGCCCAGCAGCGTCGCGGCCATGATGACGAGGTCGATCTTCTCGGCCCTCATGCAATGAACCTCTGGACCTCAGCCGTTTGCCACAAGTACGGGGTCGGGACGCAAAGGGCGCCAGCGAGATGCTGGCGCCCTCATTCTTTCATGCCCGGCGAACGCCGCCGGTCACGCCGGCACGGCGGCTCAGTACCGGTAATGCTCCGGCTTGTACGGTCCCTCCGGCTTCACCCCAATGTACGCCGCCTGCTCCGGCGTCAGGCGCGTCAGCTTCACCCCCAGCTTCTCGAGGTGCAGCCGCGCCACCTTCTCGTCGAGGTGCTTCGGCAGCACGTACACCTTCTTCTCGTACCGGTCGGCGTGATTGAACAGCTCGATCTGCGCCATCACCTGGTTCGTGAAGCTCGCCGACATCACGAAGCTCGGATGGCCCGTCGCACAGCCGAGATTCAGGAGCCGCCCCTCGGCCAGGATCATCACCGAATGCCCGTCCGGGAACCGCCACTCGTCGTACTGCGGCTTGATGTTGATCCGCTCGATTCCCTTCACCTTCTTCAGCCCGGCCATGTCGATCTCGTTGTCGAAGTGGCCGATGTTGCCGACGATCGCCTTGTCCTTCATCCGCGCCATGTGCTCGGCGGTGATGATGCTGAAGTTGCCCGTCGCCGTAATGAAAATGTCGGCCGTCTCGACGACATCATCGAGCGTCGTGACCTGAAAGCCTTCCATGGCAGCCTGCAGCGCGCAGATCGGGTCGATCTCCGTGACCACGACACGCGCACCCTGGCCTTTGAGCGCCTGCGCACACCCCTTCCCGACCTCACCGTAGCCGAAGACGACGGCCACCTTCCCGGCGAGCATAACGTCGGTCGCGCGATTGAGCCCGTCGATCACCGAGTGACGACATCCATAGATGTTGTCGAACTTCGACTTCGTGACCGAATCGTTCACGTTGATCGCCGGGAACAGCAGCGTTCCCGCTTTCGCCATCTCGTACAGGCGATGCACGCCTGTCGTGGTCTCCTCGGTCACGCCGATGATGTCGGCAGCGACCTTCGTCCAGCGACCAGGGTTCTTTGTGGCTTCGACGCGAAGCAGGTCCAGAATAACGCCCCACTCCTCGGGGTCGTTTGCCGAATCGAACTCGGGAATGCGACCGGCCGTCTCGAACTCCGCGCCCTTGTGCACGAGCAGCGTTGCGTCACCGCCGTCGTCCAGCAGCATGTTGGGGCCGGTGCCGTCCGGCCACATCAGCGCCTGCTCCGTGCACCACCAGTACTCCTCGAGGGTCTCACCCTTCCACGCGAAGACGGGCGTGCCCTGTGGGTTGTCCGGAGTCCCGTCAGGCCCGACAACCACCGCCGCGGCAGCATGGTCCTGGGTCGAGAAAATGTTGCACGACACCCAGCGCACGTCCGCGCCGAGCTCGACGAGCGTCTCGATGAGCACCGCCGTCTGCACGGTCATGTGCAGCGAGCCCATGATCTTCGCCCCCTCGAGCGGCTTCTTTCCGCGGTACTCCGCGCGGATAGCCATGAGACCGGGCATCTCCTGCTCGGCGAGCCGGATCTCCTTCCGGCCGAACTCCGCGAGGCCGAGGTCGCGGACCTTGAAGGCGGGCCGATCGAGCGGCGTTCGCGCGGCAGGCTTGACGGTCGTGGTCATTCGAAACCTTCCCTATCCTGGTGTGAGTTCGACTTCGCGGCGGCAGCCACGAACAACGCCGGGCCCTTCGCCGCCGAATCCACCGGTAACGGTGTGTACCGGACCTCCTCGAATCCCGCGGACGTCAACCACGCCGCGAGCTGCTCCTCCGAAAACCCTTGCCAGACGTGCCCCATCTGCTGGCGATACTCCTCGCGATCGTGCGGCATCATGTCGATCACCACGAGCCGCCCGCCAGGACGCAGCACCCGCCCGGCGTCGCCTAACGCCTTCGCCGGCTCGGCAACGTAGTGAAGCACGAGCGACATGATCGCGGCATCGACCTCGTGGTCCGCGAGCGGCAGTGCCCCGAGCTCGCCCTGACGCAGGTCGACGTTCCCGACACGCTCGAGACGTCGGCGAGCCGCGGCCAGCATGGCCGCCGACGAGTCCACGCCGACCACGCGCCGCACGAACGGCGCGAGCGTCGCCGTCAGTGGACCCGTGCCGCATCCCAGATCCGCGACCACCAGGCTGGTGTCGAGCAGCGCCAGCATCCCAACGAGCGGCGTCCGGTCGCCAAACAGCTCGCTCCGCACCGCGTCCCACTGGCCGGCGACCGATGAGAAGTACTCCTGCGAGCGCGCGCGGCGCTCGCTCAGCACGCCCTCCAGGCGCCGAGCATCCTGTCTCCCCGCGGCACTCCCGGCGATCTGCTCGCGGACGATCGTCCAGAGTTGTCGCGCACCTGCGTCGAGTGACGGTTCGACCCGGTAGTACCGGCTCGTTCCGTCCGCCCGCGATCCTACCCAGCCGTCATCGCTCAGGATCTTGAGGTGCCGGCTGACTGTGGACTGCGGAAGTTGAAGCACAGCACAGAGTTCCGTCACAGTCAGCTCCCGTCCGTCCAGAACGTGGAGAAGCCGGCTCCGCGTGGGATCGGAGAGCGCGTTGAGCTGGTCGAAGACGCCCGGGCGGAATGTCGTATTCATCCGTATATCCGGATTGAACGCTATATAGACTGGTCCGCGCAGTCAAGTCTCGAACCGGAGCTCCGTGCTCGCGAAACCGAGCGGGCTCTGGCGCCTCCAGAGGAAGTGCCACACCTTGGGCACGAGCCTGCGCCACGACGACTGTGTTCGCGCTGCTTTCTCGAACGACGTTTGGAGGCGGAGCGGCATGAACGTCGATCAGATGCGACGTGTGGAGGCAGTGCTGGACGCGGCGCTTACGCGGGAGCCCGCGCAATGGCCGGCGCTGCTCGATGAGGCGTGCAGTGGCGACGCGGAGTTGCGCCGAGAGGTCGAATCCTTCCTCGCGCGGCTCGACACGGCGCGCCGCTTCCTCGACTCCCCGCCCGGCGCCATTGCCGCGGCCCTTATCGCCGAGTCGCGTGAGGCGGAGAGTCGGTTAGCAGCGGACTCGTTCGTCGGGCGCCGGATCGGCGCGTATTTGATCGATCGCGAGCTGGGGCGCGGCGGGATGTCGCGGGTGTTCCTCGCCGAGCGCGCCGACGGCCACTTCACGCACCAGGTCGCCCTCAAGCTTCTGCGCCCAGGGCTCGACTCGGATCGCGACCTCGAGCGTCTCCGCGCCGAGCGACAAATCCTGGCGACGCTGAATCACCCGAACATTGCGCGCCTGTTCGACGGCGGCGTGACCGAAGAAGGTCTACCGTATCTGGTGATGGAGTACATCGACGGCCAGCCGCTGGATCGGTATTGCAGGGAGCGGCGCCTGTCGGTAAAGCAGCGGCTCCAGCTCTTCCGAACCGTCGTCGAGGCGACGGAGTACGCGCACCGCAACATGGTCGTGCACCGGGACCTCAAGCCGTCGAATATTCTGGTCACGGCCGACGGTACCGTGAAGCTGCTCGACTTCGGTCTCGCCAAGCTGCTGGAGCCGGATGCGCGCGTGGCAACGCCCATGACCCGGGCAGGTCACGGCTGGATGACGCCCGAGTACGCCGCGCCGGAGCAGATCCGCGGCGAACCGGTCAACACGGTGACCGACGTCTACCAGCTCGGCGTGGTACTCTACGAGCTGCTGACCGGTCGCCTTCCGTTCGCGGACCACAGCAGTCTGTTCGAGCTGCAGACGGCCATCCTCGATAAGGAGCCGGAGCCGCCATCAGCCGCGGTGCTGCGCGTACGGGCGGCGGCCGCGCCTAACGAATCCGGCACGGCCCGCGAGGGTGGAGATCTCGCACGGACCAGGAGTCGGGCGCTCCGGGGTGATCTCGACGCGATCGTGATGAAGGCGCTGCACAAGGAGCCTGACCGCCGCTACGCGTCCGCGGCCGCGTTCCGGGAGGACTTGGGGCTCCACCTCGCGGGACGCGCCGTGCGCGCGCGTCCCGACAGCGCCGGGTACCGGCTGCGCAAGTTCGTGCGACGGCACCGCGGGGGCGTGACCGTGGCGGCCGCGCTCACCGTTGGCGTCGTGGTAGCGTCGATCCGGGAATACAGGCTCCGCAGCATCGCGGAGGCGGAAACCCGTACGGCTCGCGCAGTGGAGCAGTACCTGCTGACCGTCTTCGGAGCGGCGGATCCGTTTCTCCCCACGGACTCCAGCACGAGCCAGAGCACTGCCCGTGAGCTGCTCGATCGCGGGGTGGCCCGACTCGATACGGCACTCGCCGGTCAACCGGAAGTACGGCCCCGCCTGCGTACCGCCCTGGGCAGGGTATACGCGAATGTGGGTCTGTACGATCAGGCGGCGGCGCAACTCGAGCTCGCGCTGTCGGAGCAGCGCGCCCTTACCGGCGTCCGGCACCCGGCAGCGGTGGCCACCTTGGACGAGCTCGGAGTGGTTCGGCACCTTCAGGGCCGGATGGAGGACGCGGATTCGCTGCTGTCGGTGGCACTCGGGCTGCGCCGCGCCTTGTTAGGCAGCCGAGACTCCAGTACGGCATCCACGATGGAGCACCTCGCCGAGGTGCGCATGGACCGCGACGACTACGACGGCGCGGAGAAACTCGCGCGGGAGGCGGTGGCCGTCAGGCGAGCGCTGCATGGCGACGCCGCCCTGCCCACCGCCGTCAGCGAGCAGCTATTGGCGGAGTTGCTGGAGCGTCGTGGTGCCAACGAGGAAGCAACCGCGCTGTACCGTCGCGCCCTCGCGACGCACGAAAGCCTGGTGGGGCTGAACCACCCCCTGGTCGCGCAGACGATGTTCGTGCTCGCACTCGCCGAACGGCGGCTCGGCCGGATCGCGGTCGCAGAGAGTCTCTACCGGCGCACGCTCACGATTCAGCAACGCACCCTGGGGGAAGATCACCCACTGGTGGCGTCTACGTTGAACGGGCTGGCTGATCTGCTCCAGAAAGCCACACCCCGGATCGAGGAAGCCGAGTCGCTGCTGCGCCAGGCGCTCGCGATCAACCGCCGCAGGCTTGGCGAGCAGCACCCGGAAGTGAGCACCAATCTGGGGAATCTCGCCGTGATCGTCCGGGATCGGGGCGAATACGACGAGGCCGAGCAGTTGCTTCGCCAGGCACTCGCGATCGACCAGACGACGTTCGGACCGGAGCACACCTACGTCGCGTACGACCTGAACGAACTGGCCGTGGTCCTTCGGTTGCGCGGCAAGCCAGACAGTGCCGCGTCGATCCTTCGTCGTGTGCTGGCGCTGACCAGCCGACTCGCCGGCGCCGGACATCGCAACACGATAGCCGTGAAGGTGAACCTGGGGCGGGCGCTCCGTGAGAGCGGCCGGTACGACGAAGCCGTTGCCCTGTTCCGGGAGGCGTTGGGCCAGCTACCGGACGAGAACCCGGATACCGATCCGTTCAGGGTCAATGCTGCGGTCGGCCTGGGCAGGAGCCTGGTCAAGCTCGGTAAGCTCGACGAGGCTCTCCCTCTGCTGAAATCGGCCCTCGACGAGAGCACGCGCAAGTTCGGAGCGGAGAGCTTCCGCACCGCCGAGGCTCACCTGGGTTTAGGCGAGTGCCTTCGGGCAATGGGGCGGGGTCAGGAAGGCCGGTCCTCGACTCTGGTGGCGCGTACCATCATGGAGCCTCAGCGGCGGACCCAGCCGGTGCTGGTGGCGGAAATCGAGCGCGAGCTGAGCCAGCGCGATTAGCGAAATGCTCGCGGTCGCACATGGCAGCGGCGCCCGGTTCCTTCTATAGTTCCGTCCGTCGAAACCCCAACGGCTTGCCCGCCCGCGGACACCCATGCGAGGGACGGTGCTGGAGATGGGTCGACCAACCGCCTCGAGCTCGAGCGCCTTACACGCGTTACGCGCGTTACGCGCGTTACGCGCGTTACAACGGACATTCGCGCTTGCCGGTATCGCGGCCTTGCTCGTCGCGACCGCTGGCGCATGTGGCTCCCGCTCGCGTGACGGCGCGGGCGACTCGACACGTGCCGCCGCGAACACCGGGGTCGCTGCCGACAGGTACGTCCCCGACGTGGAAGAGGGGCTCGGCGCGTCAGTGGCCATTCTCATCGACAACTCCGGCTCGATGGAGGACCGCGCGAAGGGCGACAAGCGACGGAAATACGTCGTCGCCCGCGAGGCCATCGAGGCGATGCTCGCGTCCACTGACTCGTTCGTGGCGCGCCAGCCCGACTTCCCGATCAACGTCGGGTTGTATCGCTTCTCGAGCCGCGTGCGTCCTATGGTGCCGGTCTCTCGGTACGATCGCGTTCGGCTCGAGGCCGCGCTGGACTCCATGCCGGAACCCGACGGCGGCACGGCGATCGGCGACGCGATGGAACAGGCGCGCGAGGACCTCTATCGCGCTGGCACTTTTCGCAAGTACATCCTCGTAGTGACGGACGGCGAGAACACCCAGGGAGCCTCGCCAAGGCGCGTCGCGCGCGAGATCGCGCGGCGGAGCGAAGGAGCGGTGCGGATGTACTTCGTCGCGTTCGACGTGGACGCCGATCGGTTCGAGTTCGTTCGCGAAGTCCGTGGTGAAGTCGTGGGGGCGAGCAACGGCGACGCGTTGCGTGCGCGCCTCGACGAGATCTACCGCGGCAAGATCCTGTCCGAGGCAGTCGATGCCGGTGAAACGCTCCCGGCGGCTGCTGGCTCCGATTCGACCCGACGCGATTCCGCGGCGACGCAACCTCCCCCTCCCCCTCCACCGAGTGCGAGGAAGGACACGACACGATGATCTTCGGCAAATTCTTCAAGGCCTTCAAAGCCCAGCTGAACAAGATCGCGAACATCTTCTTCGAGTCCGACCCGATCGCCGTCATGCAGCTCGAGGTCGATCAGGCCACCGAGCGGCTCAAGGAGGGACGCAAGGGGCTCGAGCTCTACCGCGGGCTCGTCGAGACCGTGGCGCGTCAGGTCGCGTCCGAGAAATCGAACATCGCGCAGCTCGAGTCGCAGATCAAAGCGCATCTCAAGGCGGGGAACCGCGAGGTGGCCGGCCAACTCGCGATTCAGCTGCAGAAGACGCAGACGGAGCTCGCGAACAACGAGCAGCAACTCCAGATGCACGAGCAGGCCTACCAGAACAACCTGCTCAAGATCCAGAAGGCGAACAAAGACATCGTCAAGGTTCGCGAGAAGATCCGGCAGTACAACGCGGAGCTGAAGATGAGCGCCGCGGAGGCCGAGATCGCGCAGATCTCCGAGTCGTTCGACATGAACGTCACGACGGACTTCGGCGAGGTCGAGTCGATGATCCAGCGGAAGATCGATCACAACCGCGGGCGCGCGCGCGTGGCGGCAGACATGTCGTCGAAGGGGATCGACGCGATCAAGGCCGAGGAAGCCGCCGAGAAGGCGATGGCGGAGGACCTACTCTCGAAGTTCGAGGTGCAGTTGGGTCTCAAGTCCCCCGAGACGACGCCCGTCGCGGACACCGTGAAGAGTCTCGGACCGGCCGTCCAGAAAGCGACCGAGTAGCGGGGCGTTTCGCTACCGATTCCCGATTCCCATTCCCGACTCTCGATTCCCGACAATGTCCAGCCGACCAAAACCAGCCTTCTTCCTGGTCATGTTCGCGATCGTCGCGGGCCTGATCTACTTCGGTGTCTCGCGCTTCAGCGGCTCGAACGCCGGGCCCGGCAGCGGAGACGCGATCTCGCCGCAGGACCTCGCCAACGCGAAGGGGCCCGAGGCGCCCGACGACGCGAGCCTGACGACGGTGAAGGAGTACACGTACGTCGCGAGCTCGAAGCTTCCCGAGGTGCGGGGCACGTCGGCGTACGAGCCGCTGTCGGACAACACGGTACGCATGGCGCTCAACGTGTGGGCCGGCTGGGCGCCGGTCATTCACGCGAACAACGGCTTCAAGCCGGCCAAGGTCTGGCGCGGACCCGGCGGGAAGACGTTCAAGCTCGAGCTCGTGCTCATCGACGACCCCATCGCCATGCGTGACGCCTACGCGTCAGGCAAGGTGCACATCGGATGGGCGACGCTCGACATGGTGCCGCTGTTCGTCGAGCAGCTCCGCCGGGACTCGCGCACGATGCCCCGCATCTACCAGCAGGTCGACTGGTCGAACGGCGGCGACGGCATCGTGTGCCGCAACACGATCCGGTCGGTCGCCGACATGCGCGGCAAGAGCGTCGTGCTCGCGCAGAACTCGCCGTCCCACTTCTTCCTGCTCAACACGCTGATCTCGGGCGGTCTCCAGCCCGGCGACGTGCAGTACAAGTTCACGCAGGACGCTTTCCAGGCTGCCGCGGCGTTCAATAGCGACAAATCGCTCTCGTGCGCCGTGAGCTGGGCGCCGGACATCTACAACCTCGCGGAGGCGAGCGGGAACCGGATGCTGGTGAACACGCAGACGGCGAACAAGCTCATCGCCGACGTGTGGTTCGCGCGCGCCGACTTCGCGAAGGACAACCCGCAGATCATCGAGGGGCTCGTGCGCGGGATCTTCGAGTCCATGGAAGCACTCAAGGCACAGGACGCGAAGACGCAGGTCGCCCGGCTCATGGCGACGGGATACTCCATCCCCGAAAGCGACGCGATGTCGATGCTCGCCGACGCGCATTCCACGAACTACGCCGAGAACCGCGAGTTCTTCCTGAACCAGAACAACCCCACGAACTTCGAGCGGACGTGGAACACCGCGTACTTTCTGTATCGCAAGATCGGAAGCGTGTCGGGGAACCCGGTGCCGTTCGACCAGGTGATGGACTTCTCGGTCCTGCAGAAGCTCCAGAGCGAGCCGTTCTTCGCGAATCAGAAGAACGAGTACCAGGTGCAGTTCGTACCGACGTCGGCGTCGAGCGTGCAGGCCGAGAGTGACGAGATCCTCACGAAGAGCATCGTCATCCAGTTCTACCCGAACTCGGATGAGATCGAGAAGATGATCACGAAGACGGTGGACGGGAAAACGGTGCAGGAGCGGTACGACCCGAACGCCCCGTTCGTGGTGGAGGAAGCCGGCAAGCTCGCCGGGCAGTTTGGCGCGGCGCGCATCGTGATCGAGGGGCACACCGACGCGTCGATGCGGAACGCGGGTGGCGTGACGGCCGCCGACGTCCAGGAGCTCTCGCTCCGTCGGGCGAACGCGGTGAAGCAGGCGCTCCTGCGGAAGTTCCCGACCCTGCAGCCGAACCAATTCACGACTGCCGGCCGGGGCTGGGACCGTCCTGCCGACTCGAGCGATCCGAGCAACCACGCGAAGAACCGGCGCGTGGAGATCAAGGTTTATCCGCTCGAAGCGAAGTAGGCGATGCGGCGGTTGCTCACGCTGCGCGTCGCGCCGCCCCCGGCCGTCAAGCGCCTCGTCGGCCTACTCGGCGTCGCGCTGGCGGTCGGCGTATGGTGGCTCGTCACCCTCGGCGGCACGCCCGAGACGCGGCTGGTGTCCCCGGTGGTGCTGCCGAGCCCGGGCGAGGTGGTGCGCAGCATTCCGGCGCTGTTCACGGAGCGCGCGCTCGTCGCCAGCACGGCGGCGACGCTCAAGCGCGTGCTCGCCGGGTTCGGGCTGGCGATCCTGGTCGGGGTGCCGTTCGGCATCCTCGCCGGCGCGTACCGGGTCTTCGACGCGCTCACCGGCCCGGTCTCGGTGTTCCTGCGCAACATCCCCGTCGCCGTGCTCATCCCGCTCACGATCCTCTGGTTCGGGATCGATGAGACGCAGAAGACGATGTTCATCTTCATCGCGACGGCGCCGTTCGTCTTCTTCGACTCGGCTCGCGCCATTGCGGGCGTCCACGATCGGTACGTGGAAACGGCTCAGACGTTAGGCGCGTCGCCACGGCAGGTGGTGATGAAGGTGCTGATCCCGCTGGCGTTGCCGGACATCTACAGCAGCCTGCGCAATCTGTTCGGCCTGGCGTTCGGCTACATCATGCTGGCGGAGCTCGTGAACGCCGAGCACGGGTTGGGCTACCTGCTCATGTCGAGCCAGCGGCGCGGTCTCACCGAGCACATCTTCGCGATCCTCATCGTGATCGGCCTGCTCGCGTACGGGATCGATCGGCTGCTGTTCTGGTTCCAGCGCGGGCTCTTTCCCCATCGGACCGATCACGCGTGAGCGAACAGGCGCCCTCCACCGCACCTGCGGTCCCGACGACGGGGAGTCCGGCCGCCGCTTCTGCGATGACCCCGACAGCCGCGCCCCCTGTGGTGGTCTTCGACCGTGTGACGAAGACGTTCGAGAACGGCTTCACGGCCATCAAGGACGTGTCGTTCGTCGTCGAGGACGTCCCCGGCAAGATGGAGTTCGTCACGATCCTCGGCCCGTCGGGGTGTGGGAAGTCCACGGTGCTTCGCCTCATCGCCGGGCTTTCGCCCCACCACCCCGCGTCGGCCGGTACAGTGCTGATCGGCGGGAACCCGGTTTTGGGCCCGGGCGCGGATCGCGGCATGGTCTTCCAGGACTACACCTCGTTCGACAATCGGACGGTGGACGACAACGTCGCGTTCGGCCTCGAGTGCCGCGGCGTTCCCGCCGATGAACGGCGCGCGCGCGCGCGCGAATGGATCGCCAAGGTCGGATTGAACGTCGACACGGATGCCGGGAAGTACCCGCATCAGCTGTCCGGCGGGATGCGACAGCGCGTGGCGATCGCGCGCACGCTGATTCTCGGGCCCCGCATCATCCTCATGGACGAACCGTTCGGTGCGCTCGACCCGGCCACGCGACTTCGCATGCAGGACATGCTTGTCTCCCTGTCGCGTGAGGCGCAGGCGACGGTGTTCTTCGTGACGCATTCCATCGAGGAGGCCGTCTACCTCGGCGATCGCACCTACGTGTTCTCCGCGCACCCCGGGACGATCCTGAAGGAGTTGCGGGTACCGCCCCCCGATTTTCCGGCGAAGGAGATGCAGCGGCATCCGGATTTCATGGAGGTGGTGTACGAGATCCGCGACCTGGTCGAGTCGCTCGAGTCCTCCACCCGCGCGGGGGATTGAGTGTCCGTCATTCCAGCGGAGGCGAACGCCTGATGCCGTCCACCTCCCGCGGGGGCGCCGGACTCAAGGAGTACGTCAAGCACGCGTTCCTCTACCCCTGGAATCTCCTGCTCTTCATCGGCGGCGCGGCACTCGCAGCCATGTCGCCCTACCCTGACGCGCTGCTGCCGATCGTCGGCGGGCTCGAACTCGCGTACCTCACGGGCCTGACGGCGATGCCGCGGTTCCGGTTGGCCATCGACGCGCGCCTCGCGAAGAAGGCGCGCGGTGAGCCCGCCGACGAGACGAAGACGGCGGCCGGGCAGGAGTCTCTCGAGAAGATACTCGCGAGCCTTCCTGCTCCCGCGCTGCGACGCTTTCTCGCGTTGCGCCAGCGCTGCTTCGAGATGCGCTCCATCACCTCGGGCATTCGCGGGCAGACGGACGGCGCACAGGACTCCGCGGAATCGATTCGCACACCCGCGCTCGACCGACTGCTGTACCTCTTCCTCCGACTCCTCGTCTCGCAGAACGGGCTCGACCGATTCCTGCGCAGCACGAGTGAGAAGGAGCTCGAGGCGCGGCTCACTGACGTGCGCACGCGGTTCGAGACGGCGAGGACCGGCGGCGATGACCGCGTGACGCGCTCGCTGCAGGACAGCCTCGCGGACGCCGAGCTGCGACTCGACAACTATCGCAAGGCTGCCAAGGACGCCGAGTTCGTCGCGATCGAGCTCGATCGCATCGAGACGAAGATCCAGGCGCTGGTCGAGATGGGCGTGAGTCGGCAGGATCCGGACTACCTCAGCCATCAGGTCACCGCGGCAGCAGAGAGCATGCAGCACACGGAGGACGCGGTGAATCAACTGCAGCACCTGACGGGACTCGCCGATCAGATCGAAGAGCCACCACCCATCCTCGAAGCCAACCTGGGCGGCGTGGTGATACGTGACCGCTGAACTCGTCGCGACCGAGCGACCGACGACAGAGCTGCCGTCGTGGCACCCGCTGTGGGCACGCTCCCTCTCGGAGCAGTACTTCTCCGGCACCGCGTCGGTGTTCGTGCTGCACGGAAATACGTACGACCTCGTGCCGCTCTCCGATCCCTCCGCGGATGGTGTCGCCGATTACGGCTCGATCTCGGATTTCCTCGCCGAGCAGCTCTTCGGCCGTTTCGATCTCGTTCTGCATTACGATCTCGGTCGCGGGCTCCGGTCGTTCGCCGGACGGAGCGAGAAGCGACTCAAGGAGATGGTCGCACTGGCCACCCGGCGCATTGGTGACCTGTCGACGGTGAAGAACGATCCCGCGATCGTGATCGGGCTGCTCGATCTCCTCGTGCGCGAGAACGTGATGGCCGCGCCCGAGAAGCGGCTCCGGATCGCGATGCTGGTCAACCACGCCTCGTTTCTTTTTCCCGCGGGCGAGCCCGGACGCACGAGCTTCGCGGCGTCGGGCATGCTCGTGACCCTGCTGAACTGGGCCACGAGCACGCACGTGAAGCACCTCGAGATGGCGTGCGTACTCATCGACGAGCGCCGGAGCGACGTGAGCGATCGCGTGACGGGGAATCCGCACGTCGGCACCATCGAGGTGCCACTGCCGAACGCGCCTGAGCGCCTGGCATTCCTGCGCGAGGTAGCGACGCGCGGCTCGAACGGGTCCGGACCTGCGGATTGGGCGCGCGCGTCGGACTACACGGTGGAACAACTCGCGACGTTGAGCGCGGGCATGTCGCTCACGGATCTCGGCACGCTCGTGCGCGCTGCGACTCGCGGGGGCCCGCGGCTCGACTCGCGCGTGTTTCGGGATCTGAAGAAGCGGCTGCTGGAACGGCAGGGCCAGGGGCTGCTGGAGTTCGTCGAGCCGAAGTGGAAGCTGGACATCGTCATCGGGCACGATGCGGCGAAACAGCGTCTGCGCGACGACGCCGCGCTCCTCGCCCGCGGGGCGCTCGACTGCGTGCCGATGGGGTACCTGTTGTGCGGTCCGGTAGGGACGGGGAAGTCGTTCCTCGCCATGTGTGCGGCGGGTGAGATCGGTATCCCGTGCGTGATGCTCAAGAACTTTCGCTCGAAGTACGTGGGCGAGACGGAGGGCAACCTCGAGCGCGTCCTCTCGGTATTGCGTGCGATGGGCCCGGTGATGGTGATCATCGACGAAGCCGACGCGGCGTTAGGCGATCGCGACACGGAAGGCGATTCCGGCACGTCGAGCCGCGTGTTCGGCATGATCGCCACACAGATGGGTGACACCCGATATCGCGGCAAGATCCTGTGGATGCTCCTCACCGCCCGCCCCGACCTCCTGCCCATCGACATCAAGCGCCAGGGACGCGCCGAGGTTCACATTCCACTCTTCTACCCGACGGAAGACGAGGAGCTGCGGCAGTTGTTCGTGGTGCTCGCGCGGAAGCTTGGAACAACGCTGAACATCGAGGACGTGCCGGCAGTGCCCGCCGAGCACAAGGGAATGTTGTCGGGCGCGGACATCGAGGGGATCGTGGCGCGCGCGTGGCGGCGCTCGCTCCTTTCGGGGGCGACGTCGGTAACCCGGGAGGCGCTCGCGGAGGTGCTCGGCCAGTTCCTGCCGTCCACGCAGGGGCTGGAGAAGGAGCTGCAGGAGACGGCAGCCATCATCGAGTGCACGGACCGCGAGTTTCTACCGCCGGCGATCGTCGCCGAGGTGGAACGGGCCGGTGGGCGGGGAGCGCTGCAGCAGCGCCTGACGGCGATCAAGGAGCTCGTGGCGCAGCTGTAGGTACGGCCAACACCTTTTCAGCTATCGGCCAACGACTGATCCGTGATCCAACGGTTCCACCTGCGGTCTCGAGGCTCGACGGTTCCCGCCGAGATTCGCGGCGCCGTCACGACGTTCCTGACGATGGCGTATATCCTGTTCGCGAACCCCGCGATCCTTTCTGCCGCGGGTGTACCGCCGGGACCCGCCGTCGCCGCCACCGCGGGAGCGGCTGCGATCTGCTCCATCATGATGGGCGTGGTCGCAAACTTCCCCCTCGCGTTGGCATCGGGCATGGGGCTCAACGCGATCATTGCCTACCAGATCGCGCCGATCGCCGGCAGTTGGCAGACCGCAATGGGACTGGTCGTCCTGGACGGACTGCTTGCGCTCCTGCTCGTACTCGCGGGGTTCCGCGAGGCCGTGATGAATGCAATTCCGCGAGACCTCCGGCGTGCCATCGGGGTTGGGATCGGGCTCTTCCTCGCGTTCATCGGGCTCGTCAACGCGCGGCTCGTCGTGGTGCCACCCGGGACGGTGGGAGCGCTCGCCGGAAACCCGCTCGGCGTGATGCCGCCGGTCACGTACGGTTCGCTGCGCTCGGCCGAAGCGACGGTCGCGCTCGTCGGTGTGCTCATCACGGCAGCGCTCCTCGCCCGTCGCGTCACGGGTGCCCTCGTGCTGGGGATCATCGCGAGTACGGTGCTCGCGCTCGCGTTAGGTGCGGCGTCGCTGCCCGCCGGTGCGTGGGTATCGCTTCCGTCATTCGCGACTGTCGGTCAGGCCGACGTCATTGGTGCCCTCGCGCCGAGTGTGCTGCCGCTCGTCTTGCCACTCCTCATCGTCGACTTCTTCGACACGATCGGCACAGTGACGGCGGTGGCTGAAGAGGCAGGGCTCCACGGCGATGGCGGCCGCATCCCCGGCATCCGGCGTGTCCTGGCCGTCGACTCGTTGAGTGCGGCGGTAGGAGGCTTCTTCGGTGCGAGCTCGGTAACGAGCTACGTCGAGTCCGCGGCAGGGGTCGCCGAGGGGGCGCGCACCGGGCTACACTCGGTCGTGGTTGGACTTCTGTTCACCGCCGCGCTATTCCTGACCCCGGTCCTCGGCATCGTCCCCTCCGCCGCAACGGCGCCGGCCCTCATCGCGGTGGGGTTTCTCATGTGCCGGCAGGTCGCGCGAATCGACTTTCGCGACCTCGACACTGCGATCCCGGCCTTCGTGCTCCTCGTGACGATTCCGTTCACCTACTCGATCTCGCACGGGATCGGGTACGGTTTCATCACGTTCGTGGTGATCAAGGTGCTGTCGGCGAAATGGCGTGACGTGCATCCGCTGATGTACGCGACTGCGGCAGGGTTCGGCGCGTATTTCGCATTCGGCTGACAACCAGCGGCAGACCGCTCGCGTCGGGGATCGACTCGCCGACGTTGTTGCCCCGCACTCGCAACCTCTTCGGTGACCGCAGTGTTCCTCGTCATAGCGCTCCTCGCCCCCGCGCTTGGCATGATCGTGATCGACGTGTGGCTGAATCGTCGCTCCTAGCCACCGTCATCGATGTACACCGGTCACGTGGCAATCGCGCTCGCCGCGCGCGGCCTGCGCAATGATCTCCCACTGGTCGTTCTGATCTTCGCTTCCCAGGCGTGCGACTGGGTCGAGCTCGTGGCGCGCTTATTCGTCCGGCGCTCGCAAGCGGATCTCTATACCCACGCATTTCCGTTCATTCTGCTCGCTGCGGGCGGAGTCGCGGTGCTGGTCTGGTTACGGATGCGGTCGCTGGGCGCGGCGCTCACTGTGATGGCGGTGTACCTCTCGCACGCCGCTGCCGACTACGTGACCGGGCTCAAGCCGCTCTGGTATGGCGGCCCGAGTGTTGGGCTGCAACTGGTCGAGCAGCCGGTCGCGGACTTCGTCATCCAGGGTTCACTGTGCGTCGTCGGCGTCGCCCTGTACGCTCGATCGTTCCCTGCTCGGAACGCACGGCGGCGCCGGTTGGCCGTCGCCCTGCCGCTCGTGCTTCTCATATCGCTTCAAGCGCTCGCCGACGTGGTCATCGAGCGGATTCGCGAGCGGCCCGATCGCGCTGCCGATACGACACGACACGTCGAGGGCGCCGCGGTCCGCCGAGCGTGACGCGGTCGCCGAAACCAGCGGATCGAGCGATCGCGTCATCCGGCGCCCGTCAGTCGGAGCGCAATGCCGCCATCGGATCGACACGGACGGCACGGCGGGCCGGCAACGCGGCCGCGAGGACAGCGACGATCAAGAGCACACTCGCCGCGAACCCGAACGCCATCGGCTCACGCGCGGAGGTCCGGTACAAGAGCGGCGTGACCGCGGGTCCGGCTGCGACTGCGATCGCGGACCCGACCGCCAGCCCGAATGCGACGACCTTCAGCGCCCGCACGACCACGATGCGGCCCACATCCACACGCCGAGCGCCGAGGGCGACGCGGATCCCGAGCTCGCGGGTGCGGCGCGACACATCGTACGCGAGCACGCTGTACAGGCCCAACGCTGCTACGACGACCGCCAGCGCGCCGAAGAGCCCGAACATCGTCGCGCCCAATCGCCACGAGCGCGTCTGCGGGTTCACGAGCGTCTCCATGGCGCTCACCTCGAGGTACGGCGCGTCGGGCACGCGAGCCTGGAGCTCGCGCCGCAGTGACTCCGCGGCCTTCGCCGCATCACCCGTCGTCCGCACGAAGAGCACGCGGGCATCCGCCCACGGGGGCGCCTGATCGAGCGGGACGAAGAACTGCACCGAGGGGTCCTCGATGAGCGACTGGCGCCTCGCGTTCTCGGCGACACCCACGATCTGCGCGCAGGGCATTGTGTCGCCACCGATCTTCATGCAACGACCGATGGCTTCCT
>DASURJ010000042.1:0-4662 GCA_036280115.1 Gemmatimonadaceae bacterium | reverse complement strand
GCGCGCGACCGGGACGCCGATCGCCATGGTGATGAGCATCATTCCGGCGATGGTCCCGACGCCGAAGAGCGCGAGATAGAGCAGCGAGAACGCCGCGTTCTGGATGGTCGCGAGGACCAGCAACGCCACGGCCGCCGACCCCGCGAGTCCGTGCACGACCCCGATGAGGAGCGGCCGCGCGAGCTTGTATGGGCGGAGGGCGCCGAGTCGGCGGTCGAGCCAGCCGAGTGGCGTTGCCTGAGGCGAGTGCGGGTGCGCCTCAGGGTCGTGCCCGTGCGCGTGGGTGTGCACGTAATCGCCGTGGCTGTGGGCGTGCGAGTGAACGTGCGCAGGGGCGTGACCCGCGGTGGCACCGGCAGAATCGGACGGCGGCCCTGCCTGCCGGACCGCCCGGAAGAACGCCGCGACGTTCCCGATGCCTAACACGATGAGCAGCACGCCGACGGCCAGCTCCATCGACAACCCGACGCGCGGCGGGATGACCCAGCGGAACAGGATGATGGCGCCGCCGACGAGCACGATGGTGAGCGTGTGCCCGAGCCCCCAGACGGCGCCGATGAGCGCCGCGCCGCGCGTGCTCCGGTACCGGGCCACGATGGTCGACACGGCAATCACATGATCCGGGTCGGTCGCGTGCCGCATGCCGAGGAAGAAGCCTAACGCGAGGACGGGGAGAAGGGTGCTCACGCGAACTTCGGGGCGAAGGACGGGATGGGACGAGAGAGAGACGGAGAAGATAGCTGGATTCCACCCGATTGAGAGGAGGGCCCTTGACGCACACCTGGTGGGCACCCTATCCTATCCCTGAAACTTTCAGGGTAAGCCATCCGGACCGGGTCAGCATGAGCGACGACAGCCTCGACCTCCTCAAGGGCACCCTCGACGTGCTCATCCTCAAGGCCCTCACCTGGGGGCCGCGCCACGGTTACGCGGTCGCCCGCTGGATCGAGGATGCGACCCGCGGCACACTCCAGATCGAGGAAGGCGCGCTCTATCACGCCCTGCATCGCCTCGAGAAGAAGCGCTGGGTATCGAGCGCATGGGGGCTGTCCGAGACCAACCGGCGCGCGAAGTACTACACCCTCACCCCGGCGGGGCGACGCCAGTACGCCGCGCAGACCGCTACCTGGGCCCGCTACGCCGAAGCCGTCTCGACGGCGTTAGGCACGGCGTAGGGGACGGACGGCATGGCTCACCTGCCGCCTGGGATCCGCCGCGCGTTCCGCCTCGCGCTGAGACGGCCGCCCATCGAAGAGGACGTCGACACCGAAGTCGCGTTCCATCTCGAGATGCGCGCCGCCGACCTCGTCGCGC
Organism: Gemmatimonadaceae bacterium; assembly: GCA_036280115.1. GTDB lineage: Bacteria > Gemmatimonadota > Gemmatimonadetes > Gemmatimonadales > Gemmatimonadaceae > JAJKIV01. The sequence continues at coordinate 3,348 of DASURJ010000042.1, read as the reverse complement.
GCGGATTCGCGCCGGAGGCCGCACGCGCCGAGGCCATGCGCCGGTTCGGCGACACCAAGCAATGGAGCGACGCCATGCGTGCACTCGATCGAGAACGAGCCGAGGACGAGCGACGGGCCGAGTGGCTCGTCGATCTGCGACAGGATCTGCGCTACGGCATCCGCTCCGCGGGTCGGGCGCCGCTCTTCTCCCTGCTCGCCATTCTGACGCTGGCGCTCGGCATCGGGGCGAACGCGGCGGTGTTCGGGGTGCTGAAGTCGGTGTTGCTCGATGCCCTCCCCTACGCCGACGCCGACCGCCTGGTGCGCGTGTACGGCCACTTCGTCGCGGGGTCGGATGATCGCGGCCCGTTGAGTGCCGGAACGGTCACTGACATCGCCGACCGACAGCGGTCGTTCGCCAGCGTCGCCGCGTTCGCGGGGCTTCCTCGTGACGCGGTCTACCTGAGCGATGATGGGCCGCGCGTCGTGACGGTGGCGTGGGTCGAGCCCGCGCTCTTCACCACGCTCGGTGTGCGGGCCGCGTTAGGTCGCGTCCTGCGAGACGACGATGCCGCGACGGACACGGTCTACAACATCGTGCTGCCCCACGCAACCTGGCAGCGGATGTTCGGCGGCGACCCGAAGGTGCTCGGCCGGACGGTGCACATCAACGGCCTGCCGAGGACAGTGGTCGGGGTAATGCCTCGTGGGTTCGTAAGTCCGGCGGCTGCTGGTGTCGCGGTGAGCGAAGCCGACGTCTACTTCCCACTTTCCCTCCGCCCGACGCTCCGCGACCCCATCGGCACGCGGCGGTCGCATTGGCTCGGCATGGTAGGCCGACTGAAACCCGGGGTGACGGTGGAGGCGGCGCGGCGTGAGCTGGTCGCGATCGCGGCCGATCTCGCGCGCGAGTACCCGAAGGACAACGCCAGTATCAGCGTCGCGACGGTGCCCGTTCGCGACGCGATGGTCGGCGACACGCGACGACCGCTCGTGGTGCTGATGGCGAGCGCGGCGCTCGTGCTGCTCATCACCTGCGCGAACCTGGCGGGCGCGCTCCTTTCGCGCACGGTCTCGCGACGGAAGGAATTCGCCGTGCGTGCTGCTCTCGGTGCGGGACGTGGTCGTCTCGTCAGACAGTTGCTCGCCGAGAGCACGATACTCGCGCTCGCTGGTGGAGTCGCTGGCGTGCTGCTCGGGATGGTCGGGCTGCGCGTGCTCCGTGGCCTCGCGCTGACCATTCTCCCCGAATACGCCGAGCTATCGCTCGATGGTGGCGCGCTGGTCGTCTGCGCCGCGATCGCGCTCGCCACTGGTCTTACCTTCGGTCTGGCACCGGCGCTGGCAGCCAGCAGGTCGAACGTGCAGGGCACGTTACGTGATGAGACGCGAGGAGCGAGCGAGAGTCTCCGCTCGCGGCGAGTGCGTGGTCTCCTCGTCGCCGGGCAGATTGCGCTCTGTGTGAGCCTCCTGGCGGGTGCGGGGCTTCTCGCGCGGAGTCTCTGGGCGATGATGACGGCACCACTCGGCTTCGACTCGGCCGGTGCGCTGACGGTCGCCGTCGAGCTTCCGCAGACCGGGTACCGCACGGCCGAATCGCGTCTGCGATTCCAGGAGCGGCTCATCGAGCGACTTCGCGCGCTCCCCGGCGTAACGGGCGTCGCGACGACGAGCGCTCTGCCCACCCAGGTCATGAGTCGCAACGGCATCACGGTCGAGGGCGTCGCCCCGCCGCCCGACGACGCCCAGCCGTTCGTGCTCTACGCCGCGGTCTCGGACGACTACCTCCGGACGCTGGGCATCCCGCTACGTCGTGGACGGACGTTCGCGGCGACGGACGGTGGTGATGCGCCTCCTGCCGTGGTGATCAGCGAAGCCATGGCCCGGCGGTTCTGGCCCAACGGCGACGCGGTCGGGAAGCGACTGCGGATGGGCCCGAACCCGAGCTCGCCGTGGATCACGGTCGTTGGCGTGGCGGGCGACGTGCGCAACGATCCTTCGCGCGTCGAGCCCGAGCCGATGGCGTACGGGTCCATCCGGCAGAACCCGTGGAACAGCCCCTTTGTCGTGCTTCGGACGCAAGGCGACCCGCTCACACTGGTGAAGGCGGTGCAGCGTGAGCTTGCGGCGATCGACCCGACGTTGCCGCTCGAGAACGCGGTGACACTGCGCGACGTGGTGGGCGAGGGACTCGCGAGCCGGAGACTGCCGGTCGTGCTGATGGCCGCATTCGCCGCCCTGGCGTTACTGCTCGCGTCGGTCGGCGTGTATGCGATGTTCGCCAGCATGACCGCCGCCCGCGAGCGTGAGTTCGGCGTGCGCGTCGCGCTCGGCGCCGGTCGGAGCAACATCGCTGGCCTCGTATTGCGGCAGGGCGGCGTGTGGCTGGCGCTCGGCCTCGTTGGCGGCGCGTTAGGCGTGGCGGTGGTCGCGCGGCTGGTGGACGACCTGCTCTACGGGGTGCGGCCGTTCGATCCCGTGACGCTCGGCGTTGCCGTTGGAACTCTCGTGGCCTGTGCCGCGATAGCGCTGCTGGTGCCGGTGCGGCGGGCGACGCGGGTCGATCCCATCATGACGTTGCGCTGACGTCGCCGCGTTACGCGGCGAGGAACCGCTGCACGCGGTCGCTCAGGATGATATTCCTCAGAACCGAGGTTCCAGCCTCACCATTCGTCATCACGACAAGCCCGGATCGGCCTTCGACCGATGCGACAGACGCGCAATGAAAGCCCTCGTTGTCGCCGCCGTGGAAGAAGAAGTCGCGACCGCCGTTGTGGAAGATCTGCCAGCCGAGTGCCCAGGAGGCCGGGTATTGGGTGCTCTCGATCTTCACGTGCGGGCGGAGCATTTCGGCAACGCTTTCCCGGGTGAGGCGACTCGCGTCGCGCGGTTTCGGCGCGATGACCTCGATCATGAATTTCGCGTAGTCGGTCGGTGTGGTAAGCATTGCGCCGGCGGACCCGTATCGCGCCACATCCTCGGGGGATGACTTCTTGTTGTCCATCGGCTTGCCGCCCGCATCGTGTGGCCGTGCCATACGCCGGGCGAACTCGTCGGTCCAGACGTAGCCGCTCGACGTCATGCCGAAGGGCGCGAACAGCCGCGCGTTCATGAACGTCTGGAACGGCTGGTCGATCAGTCGCGTGACGACAGTCTGGAGATAGTGGTAGCCTTCGCCCGAATAGAGGAACTTCTCGCCCGGAGTGAAGTGGATCGCCAGCGGTTCTTTCTCTGACCGCCAGTTCTGAAAGCCGGCCGTGTGTGACAGCACATGGCGCGCGGTAATGAGATCCAGCCGTGGATCGCCTTCGAGCAAACGGCTGGAGGCGTAGCGAGTCAGCGGCGTATCGAGATCCATGACGCCGGT
>DASURJ010000041.1:0-2067 GCA_036280115.1 Gemmatimonadaceae bacterium | reverse complement strand
CTGAAGAAGAAGCTGGAAGGGAGCTAGCGAGGCAATCCCGAGGGGTTGGCTTTGCTGATAGCTGATAGCTGATGGCTGTTAGCTTCTATTCATGCCAACCGTACCGACGAGCCCTTTCCCCGACCAGACACCCGGCACTTCGGGCCTCCGAAAGCGGGTGTCGGTATTCCAGCAGCCGCATTACCTCGAGAATTTCGTTCAATCCGTCCTCGACGCCGCCGCCCTGCCGCCCGGTGCGACGCTCGTCGTGGGTGGCGACGGACGGTACTACAACCGCGAAGCCATCCAGATCGTGCTACGGATGGCCGCCGCGAACGGCGTCGGTCGCGTGTTCGTGGGACGTGGCGGGATCCTGTCCACGCCCGCGGCGTCGTGCGTGATCCGCGCGCGAAAGGCAGACGGTGGGATCATCCTCTCCGCGAGCCACAACCCCGGGGGCCCGGACGGTGACTTCGGCGTGAAGTACAACCTCGCGAACGGCGGGCCCGCGCCCGAGCCGGTCACCTCCGCGATCGCTCGGCGCACGCGCGAAATCACCGCGTACCACATCCTCGACGCCGCCGACGTTCCGCTCGACGACGTCGCCGACCATCTCCTTGGCGACATGCTCGTGCGCGTGATCGACCCGGTGAGCGATTACGCCGAGCTCATGGAACGGCTGTTCGACTTCAACGCGATTCGATCGCTGCTCGCGCGCGGCAGGTTCAAGGTTCGCTTCGACGCCATGCACGCCGTCACGGGCCCGTACGCCCACGAGATTCTCGAGCGCCGGCTCGGCGCGCCTAACGGGACCGTGATGAACGGCGACCCCCTGCCCGACTTCGGTGGCGGGCACCCGGACCCGAACCTCACGTACGCGCACGACCTCGTGGAGATCATGCGCGGGAAGAACGCGCCCGACTTCGGGGCCGCGTCGGACGGCGACGGCGATCGTAACATGATCCTCGGCCGCAACTTCTTCGTCACACCGTCGGACAGCCTCGCGATCCTGGCCGCAAACGCGACGCTCGCGCCAGGCTACTCACACGGGCTCGCGGGAATCGCGCGGTCGATGCCCACGAGCGGCGCCGCGGACCGTGTCGCCGCCGCCCTCGGCATCGAGTGCCACGAGACGCCGACCGGATGGAAGTTCTTCGGCAACCTCCTGGACGCCGGCCGCATCACACTCTGCGGCGAGGAGAGCTTCGGGACCGGGTCCGATCACGTTCGTGAGAAGGACGGCCTGTGGGCGGTGCTGTTCTGGTTGAACGTCCTCGCGCGTCGCGGCGAGTCGGTGGAGGAGATCGTCCGCTCCCACTGGCGCCAGTTCGGCCGCAACTACTACACGCGCCACGACTACGAGGAGGTCCCGGTCGACGGCGCACGAGCGGCGATGGCGCGAGTGCAGGAACAATTCGGGACGCTCCCGGGGACGACGATCGCCGGCCGGATAGTGGCGCGCGCCGATGACTTCGCGTACCGCGACCCGGTGGACGGCAGCGTGAGCGAGCACCAGGGCCTGCGCGTGCTGTTCGAGGACGGCGCGCGGATCGTATACCGGTTGTCGGGTACAGGCACGAGCGGCGCGACGGTACGGATGTACATCGAGTCGTTCGAACCGGACGCCGAGCGCCAGTCGCTCGACGCACAGGAAGCGCTGAACGAGCTGATCGAGGCGGCGATTGCGTTGGCCGACCTTCGCACCAACACCGGGCGCGACGGCCCAACCGTGATCACCTGAATGCCTAATTGGGGTCAGATTCGAATATCATCGTTTTGTTGCGCGCCGACAGCGTGAACGCGCCAACTCCTGCGCCGCCGTCCGCTCGCGGGGTACACGTTTCCGCTGTTTCGGCGTTGGCCCGTGGCGCGTCCGCCCGTCCCGCAGCCTCCGCGTTCCGCTCGGTGGCGCGTCGAATCCGGAGCGACAACGCGAAATGCCAAACCTGATCGCGGCATCAGCGAGACGCGGAGCCCGCGGCAGAAGCGAGCGCAGACAGGGCCACGGAACCTACGAGGCGGTCGGGCCAGACTTGCCTGCAGCATCCCATCTTCTGGATGCCGGCCCTGCAAGGAACGGAGGCGATT
>DASURJ010000040.1:0-2429 GCA_036280115.1 Gemmatimonadaceae bacterium | reverse complement strand
GGATTCGCTCTACCGACGCATCGACTGGCCGTGGGCATCGCCCCGCGCGCCGCTCGTGTCGATGGGGTGGCACCCCGAGACCGGATTCCACCCGCTCGACTGGAAGGGGTACAACGAGGCGATGCTGCTGTACATCCTCGCGTTAGGCTCGCCGACGCATCCCGTTCCCCCGGCTGCCTGGCCCGCCTGGACCGCGACCTATGAGTGGACGACGTTCCAGGGGCAGCCGCACCTCGGCTTCCCGCCACTCTTCGGCCACCAGTACTCGCACGTCTTCATCGATTTCCGCGGCATCCAGGACGCGTACATGCGGGGGCGCGGCATTGACTATTTCGAGAACTCGCGCCGTGCCACCTACTCGCAGCGCTCGTACGCGATCGCCAACCCTGGCCAGTGGCGCATGTACTCCGACTCGCTCTGGGGTCTCACCGCGTCCGACGGGCCGATCGACACGACCATCGTCTACGAGGGACGCTCGCGACAGTTCCGCACCTACGCCGCGCGCGGCGCCGGCTCGGGATACATCCTCGATGACGGCACGCTCGTGCCGACGGCGGCTGGCGGCTCGGTCCCCTTCGCGCCCGAGATCACGGTGCCGGCGCTCAAGGCGATGCGTCGCACGTTCGGGGACGCGCTCTTCTCGACCTACGGATTCCTCGATGCGTTCAACCCGACACTGCGCCTAACTACGCTGCCGCTCCGGCACGGCCGCGTCGACCCCGCCCTCGGCTGGTTCGATGGCGACTACCTCGGTATCGATCAGGGCCCGATCCTGCTCATGATCGAGAACTGGCGCTCCGATCTCGTCTGGCGGCTCATGCGGCGCAGTCCGTACATCAAAGCCGGCCTCTGTCGCGCGGGCTTCAGCGGAGGATGGCTCGCCGGACAGTGCCAGTGACGCTCAGACCCCAATGAGGAGCGAGAACGAAGGACCGAGGAGTTCAATGAGCTTGCTACGCATCCAAACGAATTCCTCGGTCCTTTGTCCTCATTCCTTGTTGCGTCATTGTGCCCCGGCGGCCGCGGCGTAGATTTGCGCCGCATGCGCGACCTCCATGCGCGAGGCGCGCGCCGACACGATCAGTGGAGCATCGCGATCCTCGCGCTCCTTGTCGTGGCGTGTAGCCGCCCACCCGACACGAGCTGGCACGAGGCAAACGGCTACCGCTGGCGCACGCTCGCCATTCCCCGCCGCGGGTCACCCGGGTTTACCCTCCTGGATTCGTCCCGCACCCATGTCGGATTCATTAATACCCTCAGCGATTCCCTTCTCGTCCGAAACCGGATTCTGGCCCAGGGCGCGGGCGTATGCCTCGGCGATGTGGACCGCGATGGGCTGAACGACATCTTCCTCGCGCGCACGGCGGGTCCGAGCACACTCTATCGCAATCTCGGCGGGTGGCGCTTCGCGGAGATGCCTAACGCGGGCGTCGCGGCCCCCGACCGATACTCCACCGGGTGCGCGCTTGCCGACGTCGACGGAGATGCGGATCTCGACCTGCTTCTCCTCGCGCTGGGAGGGCCGAACACCCTCTTCCTGAACGACGGATCAGGTCGCTTCACCGACGCGTCCGATGAATCCGGTCTCGCATCGACGGCCGGGAGCGAAAGTCTCACGCTCGCCGATGTCGATGGCGACGCGGATCTCGATCTGTACGTCGTGAATTACAAGGCGTACACGACTCTCGACCGGATGCCGCCTCAGGCGCGGTCCTTCGATCGCATCGTGCGCGAGGTGGGACGCGGACGGCTCGAGGTCCGGGAGGAACACCGGAACGACTACACGCTCGTCGAGCGGGCCGACCTCGGCGGGGTCAGCCTCGTCCAGCGCGCCGACCCGGACTTCTTCTATCGCAACGACGGAGCGGGACGCTTCGTTCGCGAGCCGATCGCAGGGAACCCGCGGTTTCTCGACGAGCGCGGTGAACCCCTGGCCGCGGAGCCGGAAGACTTCGGTCTCGCCGCCACCTTCGTCGATCTCGACGGCGATCGCGCACCCGAGCTCTACGTCGCCAACGACTTCGAGGACCCCAACCAGTTCTGGCATAACGATGGCAAGGGGCACTTCCGCCTCGTGCCGTGGTACGCGATGCGATCCACGAGCAACTCGTCGATGGCGGTGGACGTCGCGGACGTCGACCGGGACGGTGACCCGGACCTCTTCGAGGTGGACATGCTCAGCCGCGACACGCGTCGCCTCAAGACGCAGATCGCGACGCACACATCAGTGCCGAAGCGTCCGGGGCTGGGAGAGGTACGTCTCCAGATGCAGCGAAACACCCTGCAGCTCAACCGCGGCGACGGCACGTTCGCCGAGGTCGCGCGATTCGCCGGCGTTGGAGCATCTGGCTGGTCGTGGTCGACGCTCTTTCTCGATGTCGATCTCGACGGATGGGAAGACATCCTCGTCGGGACGGGCCACCTGTGGG
>DASURJ010000039.1:0-3490 GCA_036280115.1 Gemmatimonadaceae bacterium | reverse complement strand
CGGCGCTGCGATATCACTGCTTCCGATGGGACGGCGCAACGCGGCGGTGGGACGCGACGTCGGGCCGGCGTACGGCGATCATCGTGATCGCACCGATGGCTGCGCCGGCCGCGTCCTCGACGAACGACACATCCACCCCGTGCCCCGCCACGGCGCGACCGGCCGATGGCGTCCGCGGTCGCTCGGGCATGGTGGTGGACGCCATCGGCATTCGCTGTGACCTCCCGTAGCGGTCGACCAACGAGCGTTAGGCAGCGACCACAGCCACTCCGCTTTTCGCACCATCTCTTCCACGAGGATCCAACATGCGTCCGCCGACCGATCATCCGCTCGCAACCCCTCTCCGCCGCCCGCTCTTACCGACGCTTCGCCCGGCGCTCGTCATGCTCGCCGGCGTCGTGGCGGGTGCTGCGTCGTTCATTCCGTCGGTCGGCTGGACGACGAGTGCGCTGTCGCTGCAGTCAGTGACCATCTCGCCTGCGGACGTGCCCCTCGGCAGAAGGACAACGGGCACGGTGACGATCAGCCCGACGCGGGCACTCTCGACCATTCAGCTTGCGAGTCTGAACAGGAGCATCGCGACCGTGCCGAGCTCGGTGACCGTCGCTGGTGGCCAGACCAGCAGCGCGTTCGCGGTGCGCACGGGCACCAGCGTCCCCGGCTGTACCGACATCACGGCGACGATGGGTGGCATCACGAAACGCGCGACGATCTTCGTGTTGCCTTTGCCGACCCCGAGCAGCGCGCCGGTGCGGGTGACGGTCCCACCGTCCGCGGTCGGAGGACAGACGGTTCAGGGCCGGGTGGGCTTGCTGGGCGTGACGGCGGGAACGCACACCGTGCGGCTGTCGAGCAGCAACCCGAACGTGGTGTCCGTGCCGGCGTCCGTGACCGTGTCGGCAACCCAGAACGAAGTGACGGTGTCCGGCTCGTCGAGCTTTCCGATCACGACGTCTACGGTAGGCAACACACAATGTGCGGTGATCACCGCGACGTTCAACGGCACCACGAGCAAGGCGCTGATCAAGGTGTTCAGTATCTCGGGGTAAGGGTCGGAGCGGGCGCGCGGGACTGGAGTTGGTGGCGACTCGCCACGCCCGCACCAGCCAGTCTCAGAGGTGAACTTCGGGTCGGCCGGTAGCCCCATCGGCGCCACCATCGTCAGAGCGGAGAATGGGCCTCCCGCGCCTTCCGGGGGCTGTCGGCCCTGACCCGGCCGTGTTCGTGAAATGGTGCCGGCCAAGCAGTCGTCCGGGCAGCGGGTTGTCATTCCGAACCGGGTACCCGCGAAGCGGGTGATGAGGAATCGCAGTCGTCCGGAATGACATGCGCTCTAGCGCATGGCAGGGCCGCTTACTTGCGGCTGACGGTGATCTTGACCGCGGACTCGACGCCCGCTGGCGTGACCCACGCCGGCGTGTTGAATGTATTCGCGATCGCACGCGCGGCCCCTGTCTTGAACGCTTCGCCCGGCACGAGCGCCATCGTTGCGCTCCACGGTGTGGGCGACGTGGTGCAGACGATCGGGATGTCGCTGGCCGCATGCACATCCACGACCTGGCCGTCGATCTTCTGATCCTGATGGAGCTCGAGTGCCAGGCGGAACGCGTCGTTGCGCGTGCACTGCACGTTGCCGGTGAGCAGCGCTTTGCCCGTCGCTCGATCCGCCTTCACACCCGGGGCGATCGTGATCGTGACCTTCGTGTAGTCGGTGAACTCGAATGCGCCCACGTCGCAGAACGCGTCGCGCGGCACGTACCGCTGGTCTTCCTGGTACGCGCACAGCCTGCCCAGGTCGAGCGCCGGGCTGTGCGGCGCGAAGTCGATCGTCGCGGTCGGGCCGCCGTTATCGCGCAGCACGCCCAGCATCGGGTCGGCCACCAGGACGTTAGGCGCGGCGCCACAGCTCGCGTCGTCCGAGAGGTTGCTCCCGACGTAGCGGAACTCGAATATCTGAGCGCAGTTCATACGCGGCGTCCCGTTGTAGGCCACGATCGAGTTCTGGAAGTAGGGACGCGGGTTGATGGTCGAGTTCCCGTGCGGGACGATGCCCGGCGCCGGCCCGTTCCGGGCCACCGTGCTGTTGTTCATGGCGAATCCGCCGGCATAGTCGAAGGAGATGGCCGACGCCAGATAGTCCGCCGTGTTTCCGGCGACCGTGCTGTTGATGAGCATTGCCGAGTTCACGTACATCCCGCCCGCGTACGGTGCACTGTTGTTCGAGACGGTGCTGTTCCTGAGCTCCACGCCCCACGGGCTCCAGAGACCGCCGGCGAAGACCGGGTGATAGCCATTGGTGATGGTCACGTTCCTGAGCCAGGCGCCCTGGTGCAGGTTGATGACACGGACCTTCCCGCCACCACTGATCGTGATCCCCTTTGCCTGTGGTCCCTCGATGGTCACCCACTGCCACGCCTCGAGTGTGGGGTCGACGATGATCGTGTCGCCGTCGAGCGACGGGTCGAATCGGATGGTCTCTCCGCCGGTCGCCTGAGCGAGTGCCCAGCGAAGCGACCCGGCGTCCGAGCCACCGCTGTTGTTGGTGACTGTGATGACGACAGCGCTCGTCTGACTGGCGCTGGGTGCGAGCGACCGCGGCGCCTTTGGCGCGACGGGCTCGTCCGCGCACGCCGAGAGCGCGGCGACGGCGGCGATCGTGAACGCGCGTGTCCGGCGGACGTCGCGCGAAATGAATGAGAACATGGCTGTCTCCTTGGATGGGTTGCGCCTGTACTTCGGATAGGCGCACCCCAGCACCGAATCGAGCCATCGGCCGGAGGGCTCCCGCGGCGGGGCCGCTAGCGTTATCGCCCAGCGACGCTCGCGCAAACGGCCCGACGACGCCCAACTTCCATGGATATGGCGCGCGGACTCGCTGCCGCGGCGACGGCGACGTTGCCACCGATCGAGCGGTACTTACCTCGCACCCCGAGCCTGTAATGAAGATCGTCCCCTCCCGCCGCTTCAGCCTGGACACGCCGCTCGCGCCGTCCGAGGTCGTGGTGCGGCTGCGCGATGCCGTCGAGCCGCCGATGTTCCGCTGGACGAAACCGGAGCGCCCGTTCACGGGCCGAGTGGACGGGGCGACGTTCGACATCATGCGCAGCGTGCAGGGGCGGAACTCGTTCCGCCCCCAGGTGCGCGGGACGATCGCGGCTAGCGGCCGCGGTGCCCGAGTGACGGGCACGATGCAGATTCACCCGCTCGTGCTGGTGATCATGGGGCTCGTGGTACCGACGCTCGGCGTCGTATTCGCCTCGGTAATCGTGGCGGAGTTGCAGCGCGGATCGTTCAACCCGGTGTTCCTGGCGCCGATCGCGGCGATCGTGGCGCTGCCGGTGGCGATGGTGGTCACGTTCGCACGGGAAGCCCAGCGCGCGTTCGGCGAGCTGGGGCAAATCGTGCAGGCGTCGCAGGGAGAGTGCCGATGAAACACTCTTCATCGGCATCGATGCGCCCTACGCGCCGCCGCGGCTGCGTGCCGCCCCTG
>DASURJ010000038.1:0-4323 GCA_036280115.1 Gemmatimonadaceae bacterium | reverse complement strand
GGGATGGTGCTGTCGTGGTCGCAGGATCGCGTCGGCCCGATCTGCCGCACGATCGAGGACTGCGCGATGGTCTTCCACGCCATCCATGGCGTGGATCCGAAGGATCCGTCCACGGTGACGACGCCATTCCACTTCGACCCGAACATCGACCTGTCGAAGCTGCGCATCGGCGTGGATCCGGGCCGCCCGAGCCCCGACGCGTCGCGGCCGTTCCAGGCGGATCCCGGCGCACCCGACGAGCTGGTGTCGAAGCTGCGCGAGCTCGGCATGAAGCCGACGACCATCGGCGCGCGGCCCACCGTGCCCGGCATCGGGCAGGGTTCGCTCAACGTGGAGTACGCGGCGGCGTTCGAGTCGTACGTCGAGCGCAAGGCGCGCGAGATCGGGCTCGACCTGAACACCGTGCTCGCGCCGCCGAAGAACGGCGAGCCGTATCCCGGCACCGTCCCGCCGCCGGCCGGTCCGCCAGGCCCGATGGCGCCCGCCGACTGGAACCCGCGGTTCGTGGGCGGACGTGTCGTGAAGGGATATGAGTACCTGCAGACGCAGCGCCGGCGCTACGTGCTCGTCACGCGGTGGGCGGAGTTCATGAAGGACCTCGACCTGTTCATCGGCTCGTGGAGCGCCGACATCGGGCCGAACGCGCAGACGGGACATCCGTGCGCGGTGGTGCCGTACAAGTTCGACGTGCCGCAGCAGCAGGGCCGAGCGTCGCGCGACACGACGACGCCGCCGCCACCGCCGCTGAATCCGCAGCCGATCTGCGGCGTGATCACCGGGGCGCTGTACAACGATGACGTGATCCTGGGCGTGGCGCACAAGTTCCAGGTGCACGACGACGTGGTCAACCGGCAGCCGAAGCTGTAACGCCGGACAGGACGGGCAGGACACGAAGGGCCGCTGCGACCGCAGCGGCCCTTCGTCGTTCATGCGGGAGGCAGCTCGATGTGTCGCGGCTCAGTGCGTCGCCGCAGGGACGTCGGTGTTCCAGATGTCACGGTAGAGTTGCCAGCCCGCCTTCGGGTCGCGCTTCCAGATGACGATGAACTTGCCGTGATCGTGCATCACAGCGCCCTTCGCCGGCTTGATGTCGAGCGAGTAGGTCCCCATCTCGTCCGCCATGTCGCCGTGCACCGTGAGCTCGGTGGTGTGCAGCTTCAGGTTGGTGCCGCCCATCTTGCCGAACTCCGCCCACGCACTGCTGATGCCCGCTCGTCCATGTACGGCGGCCGAGTTGGGTGGCAGGAGCACGGCGTCGGTGGCGTAGAACTGCCCGACGCCGGCGGCGTCGCCGCTATTGAAGGTGGTCATGAAGCGGGCGTTCACCGCGTCGATCCGGGAGCGGGGGGTGCCCTGGGCAGCGAGCGGAGCGGCGGCGAGAACGGCGAGTGCGACGACGACGATCGACTTCCGGACGTGCGGCATTGCACACCTCGACGGATGAAGTGACGATCGAACGGCAGGGGCAACGATTGTATCGCTCCCGCTCCTCCGCCGGAAGGCGTCCAATGATCGTCGTGAGCCGGCCGGTGCCGTTGCCTTCGGCCTCCAGTGTTCCGTAGCTTCGGCGGCATGACACTTCTCCGTCGCTTCAGCATCGCGTTGCTCGCCTGCGCGGCTCCGCTCGCCGCGCAGGCGCCCCGCCAGACGGTGCTCGTCATCGGCACCGGCGGCACGATCGGGTCGTCGGGCGACTACTGGACCGGCCATGCGACGCGCGTGCCGATCGAGCAGCTCGTGAAAGTGCCGGGGATCGACAGCGTGGCGACGATGGAGAGCGAGCAGCTGTGGAACGTCGCCTCGGGATCGATCGGACCGGCGCGGTGGCTCGAGCTGTCCCGCCACATCGCGGACCGCTTGCGCGCGCAACCGGAGCTGTCGGGGGTGATCGTCACGCATGGCACCGACACCATGGAGGAGACGGCGTACTTCCTCGACCTCACCCTGCCCGGCGACAGGCCGGTCATCGTCACCGGGGCGATGCGGCCGTCGGACATGGCCGGTGCCGACGGACCGGCCAACCTCACCAGCAGCGCGCGCGTCGCCACCGATTCGCGCGCGCGCGGGCGCGGCACGATGGTGGTGATGGACGACCGCGTCTTCGCCGCGCGCGACGTGACGAAGACGAACAGCACGCGCGTGGAGACCTTCCAGGCGCCGGAGCGCGGACCGATCGCCATCGTCGAGCCCGAAGGGGTGATGTACCACCGCACGTCGCCGGGCCGCGCCACGCCGGCGTTCGACATCAGCGGCGTGCGCGAGCTGCCACGGGTGGACATCGTGTACAGCTACGCCGGCGCGGACAGCGTACCGATCGACGCCCTCGTTGCCGCGGGGGCGAAGGGACTCGTCGTTTCCGGCGTTGGACGTGGCAACATCGCGCCGGGCCAGGGCGCGGCGCTGCGACGCGCGCGCGACAAGGGCGTGGTCGTCGTCGTGACCACGCGCACCGGCTCCGGCGGCGTGCCGGTGCGGCGCAGCGATGGGATGATCGGCTCCGGCGACCTCAACGCACAGAAGGCGCGCGTGCTGCTCACGCTCGCGCTGTCGCGGACGTCGGATCCCGCGGAAGTGGCGAGGATCTTCGAGGGCCAGCAGTAGACGGCCGGACCTCGGCGGCGTCCGCCAGGCTCGAGTTGCTTCCCCTAGCGTTGCCCGATGACTGCGTCGCCCACCCGGGACTCGGGAAGGCTGCCATAACCCATCGCCGGCAACTCTCCATCACCAAGCATCCCACGGGTGGAAGAGCCCCAGCAGTACACGCGTTCGTCCGTGCCGATGCCGCATGATGCCCAGTCCGGCTTGGTGACGGTCCGCATGACCACCGGAAGGCTGACACCGGCGGGATCGAGCGAGGTGGGAAGCACGGGCGCGCTCGCGCCGCCTGCGCCCCAGCACGACGTCGCCCCTGCCGCCGATACCGCACAGCTCTCGAAATCTCCCGCGGCAATCGCCTGATAACGCGTGCTTCCCAGGCTGGTGGGAACCGTCCAGCTCGGGTCGGGCGCATCGAGCCGGTGGTAGCGATATCCCGAGCAGTACGCTTCACCCGCTGCGGTCAGCGCACAGGTGACCGGCCCTCCGACCGAGACGTGTTCGAACGCCGCCTCGGTGGCAACTTCCGTCGGCGCGGCTCGGCAGGCCACGCGACACTGCAGGGGCATCGTATCCGGACCGACACCGAGCTGGTAGTAGTTGTTCAGACCCCAGCAATAGGTCTTGTCAGCCGTGGTGATTCCGCACACCGTTCCACCACGGGCATCGATCTCTCGCCACGAATGCCCGCCGCTCACCAGCGCCGGGTCGGCGGCGCTGGCCTGTGTGGGCGAGGACACGGATCCCGTCCCGAGCGTACCCAGGTAGTTGTCCCCCCAGCAATACGCATCGCCGCCCGTGGTGAGGGCACACGGTGGGCTCACGCTCGCATACGCGTGCTGGCCACCGACGACGCGAACCGCGGGGGAGAGCGGCGCGGCTGGATCCCCGAATGAGCCCCAGCAGAACAGCGAGCCCGCGCCATTCACGGCACAGGCGCCAAACTCCGTCGCCGCGATGGAGGTGAATACTTCATCCGATTCCACGCGCACCGGCACCGCGCTGCATGGCTCCGTGCTGCGCCAGCGGTTGCCGTGGCGATCCATGCTCGTGTACTCGCACCGATCGACTGGCCGCGTGGTCCCGAGCTGTCCCGAGGCATTGCCCCCCCAGCAATAAGCGGCACCATCGGTGGTGAGCCCGCATGCGTGCGAGGCGCCGGTGGTGACCTGCGCGAAGTGGAGTGGCTTGGCGTAGCGCTGCACGAACACCGGTGCACTCGCGCTTCGCCCGTCGGTGGTCACGGTGATGACCGTGGTGCCCTCGCCGAGTGCGCGCACGTAGCCCGCGGCATCCACGGTCGCCACGGACGTGTTGGAGCTCGTCCATCGTGCGCGCCCCTCGTACGCCATAAGGTCGGTCGTCTGCTCTACGGCGAGCCGCCGTCCGGTACCGACGACGAGCAGCGACGTATCCGGTACGACGATGAAGTCGCCCGACACGTGGAGCACCGGGAAGTGGCCCGGGGCCAACGGACCATCGGTGCTTCCACACGCCAGGAGCGCGAAGGACGACAGGATTGCCAGGTGACGCCGCATCATCATTGCTCAGTATCTCCAGCTCTTCAGGTCCGCGCCCGCCGGCGCATACTTCTCCATGTGCGCCGTCATCTTCAGCATCAGCTCGTTCATCGGCGGCCCCCAGCAGTGCGGCGCCATCGGCTGGAAGACGATCTCGCCCGTCCACGTCGGGTTCGTCGCCTTGCCCAGGAAATCCGCGAGCAGGTGC
>DASURJ010000037.1:0-6885 GCA_036280115.1 Gemmatimonadaceae bacterium | reverse complement strand
CGGCACAGCTCGATGAGCGCGCCGAGTTCCCCTGGCAGAACATCAAGAAGATGGGTGAGCTCGGCCTCCTCGGCGTGCCGTGGTCGGAGCAGTACGGCGGCGCGGGGCTCGACTACATCGCGTACATGCTCACCATCTATGAGATGGCCAAGGTGGACGCATCTCACGCGATCACCATCTCCGCGCACACCACGCTCGGTACCTCGCCGATCGTTCATTTCGGTACCGAGGAACAGCGACGGCGGTACGTCCCGCTGCTGGCGGCCGGCAGGGTTCTCGGCGGGTTTGGCCTGACCGAAGAGGGCGCCGGCAGCGATGCTGGCGGCACGCGGACGACCGCCGTCCGCAAGAACGGGTACTACATCGTCAACGGATCGAAGCGGTTCATCACGCACGGCGGTGTCGGGGAGATCTTCGTCGTCACCGCGGTCACCGACCCGAAGCGGAAGACGCGCGGAATCTCGTCGTTCATCATGACGAAGCCGACGTCCGATCTCGCGAAGGCCGCGGAAGTCGGCGTCGGCCACGACCCGTCGTTGCCGGCCATGAAGGGGTTCAGGGCTGGCAAGAAAGAAGACAAGCTCGGGTGGCGTGCGTCCGACACGTGCGAGTTGATCTTCGAGGACGTCGAGGTCCCGGCCGAGAACCTCCTCGGCACCGAGGGGCAGGGGTTCGTGAACTTCATGCGCACCCTCGACGCGGGACGCATCGGGCTCGCGGCGCTCTCGTTAGGCCTCGCGGAAGGGGCGTTCGAGCAGGCGATGCGTTACTCCACGGTGCGCCGCCAGTTCGGGAAGCCCATCTTCGAGTTCCAGGGCGTGCAGTTCCAGCTCTCCGACATGGCCACGGAGATCGAGGCGGGGAAGCACCTCATGTTTCACGCCGCCTGGCTCGCCCAGCACGGCAAGCCGTTCACGAAAGAGGCGGCAATGGCCAAGCTCTATTGCTCCGAGCTTGCCATGCGGGCCACGCTCAAGGCCATTCAGGTACACGGCGGGTACGGCTATACACGCGACTACCCGGTCGAGCGGATGATGCGCGACGCGAAGATCTGCGAGATCGGGGAGGGGACGTCGGAAATCCAGCGCCTGGTGATCGCGCGAAGTCTCCTTCGGGAGATGGCTGATTGACCTACGAGCACGTCGCGAGGCGACTCCGGCTACCGCTCGGCTTTCTCCTCGCGGGACTCTACCTCTTCTTCGGGCCGCCTCCAACGCCACTCACCCTGGCCATTGGCGGGATTATCGCGTTCGTTGGCCTGCTCGTGCGTGCGTGGGCAGCCGGCCACATCGTCAAGAACGACCGGCTCGCAACGACGGGCCCCTACGCGCACACCCGAAACCCGCTGTACTTCGGGAGCTTCCTCATTGCGTCCGGGTTCGCCATTGCGGCGCACTGGTCGCTCCTGCTTCTCGTCATCGCGTTCTTCGCGCTCGTGTACGGGCCGACCATCGAGCGCGAGCGCGCGAAGATCAGCGCCTTGTTTCCCGATGCGTATGCGCGTTGGGAGCAGAACGTGCCGACGTTCGTACCGAGACCCACGCCGTGGCGCGATCCATCGGTACCGGTGGCTGAACAGTTCAGTCCGGCATTGTACATGCGCCATGGCGAATGGAAAGCCGCCCTCGGGTTTATCCTGGCAATGGGTTGGCTCGTCTTCCGAATGACAGGTAGATCGTAGATGAGCGCAGCCATCACCAAACACACAGCGGATCGGCTCCGAGAGTCGCGCGTCCTTCGCGCGATCATGCTGTGGTGCGCGCTCGTCGGCTTCAGGATTGGTTTCCCCGTATGGAGCGCCGCGCGACTCGCGGCGCGCCTTGCGTTCCCGTCGCGCCGCGGGCGCTCCCTGAGAGCGCCCTGCCGACGCGACCCTTCCGCCCGGCGCGATGCCGTTACGGCACTCCCCGATCGATCGCGACTCCGTTCACTGTCGGTGACGACCGACGTCGCCCTGGTGCTATCACCAGAGCGTCGCCGTGTCGCCCACCGGCCGGATGCCCTGCGTTCGATCACGCGCCACCGGCTGAAGACCTCACCTGCGGGCCGTGTGTCCGGCCGAACGAGCCGAACACCGCTCACCGCGCCCCCTCTATCCCATCGCCGCGCGCTCCGCGGAGAGTCGCTCCGACGCGAGCAGCCGGCAGATCCACATGAAGCGAGAAATTCTCATCAATGCGAGCCCGCGCGAAACGCGGGTCGCGATCCTCGAGGACGACCAACTCGTGGAGCTCCTCGTCGACCGTCCCGAAGCCCGGCGGATGGTTGGCGACATCTACCTCGGTAAAGTCGAGGCCGTACTTCCGGGCATTCAGGCTGCGTTCGTCGACATCGGAACGGAGAAGAGCGCATTTCTCCATGCGTCCGACCTCGTGTTCGACGAGGATGGCGAGGACGAAGACGACGAGGACGAAAACGGCGACGCGGACGATCCCGCGTCGCGCGGCCGTCGCGCCAAGGCACCGCCCATTCAGGACCTCCTGAAGCGCGGCCAGGAGATCCTCGTCCAGATCTCGAAGGAGCCCATCTCCACCAAAGGGCCGCGCGTTACCGCGCAGATCTCACTCGCGGGCCGGTTTCTCGTGTACATGCCGTTCGCGAGCCGAGTGGGCGTAAGCCGAAAGATCGGGGAGCGCGCCGAACGACAGCGTCTCCGGGAACAGGTGCAGGCGGTGCTGCCCGCGGACTCGGGCGGCGTCATCGTCCGGACGGTGGGCGAGGACGTCACACAGGAGACGTTCGGACGCGAGCTGACGACCCTCATCGGCCAGTGGAAGCGCATCAAGAAAAAGACTCATTTCCTCCGATCACCGGCGCTGGTGCATCGCGAGACGAGTCTCACCCGCGGCATCATCCGCGACCTCTTCAGTACGAAGATCGAGTCGCTCACGGTGGACTCGAAGCAGGTCCACAACGAGATCATCGAATACCTGAAAGGGATCGCGCCGGAGCTCGTCGACCGGATCCGGTTCTACGACGAGCCGACGCCCCTCTTCGACAAGGCCGACATCGAGACCGAGATCCGCGACCTGTTCAAGCGTCGATGCGACCTCCCGTCCGGCGGCTACCTGATCATCGAGCCCACCGAAGCGCTGGTGTCGATCGACGTGAACTCGGGGCGCTACACGGGTAAGAAGGACCCCGAGAAGACGATCCTGAAAACGAACCTCGAGGCGGCACGCGAGGTGGCCCGGCAGCTCCGGCTTCGCGACGTCGGCGGGATCATCGTCTGCGACTTCATCGACATGGAGTCGAAGCAGAGCCGGGACAAGGTGCTGCAGGAGTTGCGGACGCATCTGGGGCGTGACCGCGCGCGGACGAAGGCGTTCTCGGTCAGCGAGCTTGGCCTGATCGAAATGACGCGGCAGCGCGTCCGGCAGAGTCACCTGCAGAGCATGACCGAGCCCTGCCAGACGTGTCACGGCACCGGGCGCGTGTTCACGCCGGAGACGATCGTGCGCCGGATGGAGCGGTCGGTGAAGCGAATGGCCGTGGAGGGCCGTCGCGATCACCTGGTGATTCGCCTGCATCCCGACGTCGCCATGTACGTGCTGGAGCAGGAGCCGGACATGGTGAAGAAGCTCGAGAAAAATGTCGGCTTTTCGCTCGAAGTGCGTGACGACCCGCTACTTGGACCCGACGAGTTCAAGCTTGTCGTAAAGGGGGCAGGAAGGGACGTCACTCAGCAATACGCCGTGGCCTAAGTTGACTTGTAAGTGCCTACCAGATATGTTGCTAGGCTCTTACGTCCAACCTGCGTTTCCCGATTTTCCATGTCTTACGCGATCATTCGCACCGGCGGCAAGCAGTTCCGCGTCGAGCCGGGCATGACGCTCCGCATTCCCTCGCTGGTCGGTGAGGCTGGCGGCGCGGTCGAATTCAATGAAGTGCTCCTCGGTTCCGACGGCAACTCGGTCCGCACCGGGGTTCCGACCCTCGCCGGCGCCAAGGTCACCGGTGAGATCGTGAAGCACGGGCGCGGCGACAAGATCATCGTGTTCAAGTTCAAGCGCCGGAAGAACTACGCCCGTAAGCAGGGCCACCGGCAGGGCTTCACCGAAGTCCGGATCAAAGACATCACGCTCGGCTGAGGGCGAGGTCGATATGGCTCATAAGAAAGGCGTCGGCTCGTCCCGCAACGGCCGCGACAGCAACCCGAAGTACCGCGGCGTCAAGAAGTTTGGCGGCGAGCGCGTGGTGGCGGGCAACATCATCATCCGCCAGTGCGGCACCAAGTGGCACCCCGGCCGGAACGTCGGCATGGGGAACGACTACACCATCTATTCGCTCATCGACGGCGTGGTGAAGTTCGAGCACAAGAGCAAGGCCCGCTACAAGGTGAGCGTTTACCCGGCCCAGACCGCTGAGGAATCCTCGGCCGCCTGAGCCCGGTGATTCAAGAATGAAAGGCCCCGCCTCGTGCGGGGCCTTTTGTTGCCCACCCGAACCTCCGGTCCTTCGTGTGCCTCCCCCTTCGCGCCTCGCCTTCGCGCCTCTGGGGCTACGCGGCTTCCCCGCGCACGATTCCCGACTCCGGACAACGGCATCGCATCTGCAGCCTGGTGCAACATCGTTCGGGTGAACGACGTAATGCGAGTTGGAACCACCTCTCTGGGAACGCCAATGGCAATCTGGGATAAGCTCAAGACCGAGCTCGACCGCGCCGGTAAGGCGGCGCAGAACGCCCTCGACGAAGGCAAGATTCGGTTGGAGGCCTTCCGCACTCGCCAGCTCGCCGACAAAGCTGCGCAGGCACTCGGATACGCCGTCTACCGCGCCAAGCAGTCCGGCACCGAGCTCGACGCCGAGAGCTTCGAGCGGCTGAGGGCAACCCTCGCCACGCACGAGACCGAAGCCGCTCGCCTCGAGGAACAATTGAGGGAGGTCTCGCAGTCGGAACCGAAGAAATCGGCCGAGCCACCTCCGCCTTCGCCGGGGCCAACGTCGTCAGCACCGCCGCCTCCACCGCCCTCGGCCGACACCCCACCCCCTCCAGAGTCGCCAGCGATGTAGTGCCTGTCATTCCGAGTGGAGGCGGGCAGCGCCGCGGGTGCCCGCTTGCGGGCAGATGAGGAATCGCAGGGCTGCCGGTAGAGGGCCCCTCTGCCGGGATGACTGCGATTCCTCGCTGCGCTCGGAATGACGAGGTTACGGACGCCGGTACGCTGGGGGGTACGTCTTGTACCGCTCCATCAGTTCGTCCTGCCGCGATGGCTCCGTGACCTCACGCCCACGGATCAGCACATGCTCTGCGCGGGTCGCGAACTCGAACGGATCGCCGCTCCACACGACGATGTTCGCGTCGCGCCCCGGCTGCAGTGACCCCACACGATTGGCGACGCCGAGGACTTCGGCCGGCGTCAGCGTTACGGCGCGCAGCGCAGCGTTCCACGTCATGCCGAACGCGACGGCGACGCCAGCGTCGTACTTCAGGTTGCGCACGTTGAAGACCTCTTCGCCGCCACTCCCGTTCGCGATCAGCACGACTTTCACGCCGGCACGCTGCAGGAGCGCCGGCGTCTCCTGCCGCTGACCTAACGCGGCGAAGCTGGTCGGTATGTTGTTCATCGAGCCGACCACCACCGGGACGTTCGCCGCGGCGAGCCGATCGGCCACCATCCACGATTCGGCACCGCCCCCGATCATGACCCGCACGTTCGTCTCGCGGGCGAGTCGGAGCACCGCGTCGATGTCGCTTGCCCGGTCCGCGTTCACCAGCAACGGCAGGCGCCCCTGCACGACCGGAATCAACGCCTCCAGGTCGAGCCGACGGCCGGCGAAATCACGTGTCTCTCCGCGCTCGAACTCGGCGCGCCGCGCCGCGTACGCGCGCGCGTCCTGGAGCAACTCTTTCAGTCGAACGTACTGCTCGCCCCGCGCATTCGTGTTGCCCGATCGCGCATCACCGAGCTGCGCTACCATGGCGACCGGCGCCTTGTTGAGCATGTCGGTGAGCGTCCCGGGCACGAGGTCCAGCAGCGCGGCCTGACCGGCGACCAGTCCCCCGGTGGGGACTACCACTACCGACGTGATCCCGTCATTGCGTGCTGGCGCGAGCATCGTCGACGCCGGGTTGACCCCCTCCCAGACGGGGAACGCTGCCGCCACGGCGTTCTCACCCCGAGCGCCGCGATCCACGGTGGCCTGGACCTGACCGATCTCGTTCACACCGAGCCCGGTGAGCGCGTTGATCAGCCCCGGCGTCACCCATTTCCCGGTCGCGTCGATCCGCGTCGCGCCCGAGGGGATCGTCACGTTCGCGCCGACTGCGACTATCTTGCCGTCGCGCACGAGCACCGTGCCATTCTCAATGACCGGGCCGCTCACCGGGAACACGCGTGCGCCCGTGATCGCGATCGTCTGGGCGCGAGCGGTGCAGGGGAGCGAGAGCGCGGCCGCAGCACCTAACGTGAGTAGCACACCGCGTCGGCGAGCCTCACCGCTCGTGGAGGTCCCCGTTCCCGATTTCCTGCGGCCGCCTTCAGCGGGCACCCGCCCGGATCCCATTCTCATCATGGCTTCTCTCCGTTCGGGACATTCCCGAGCTCGAAATCGGTACGCCACCAGGTGGCGGGGTTCGCGCGATCGTACGCGGTCGCGCCGTCGATCCACACGCGGTCCACGCGCGAATAGACGCTGAACGGGTTGCCCGACCAGAGCACGATGTCGGCGTTCTTGCCGACTTCGATGGATCCGATCCGGTCGTCGAGGCCGATGGCCCACGCCGGGTTGATCGTCAGCCACTTGATCGCCTCGTCCTCACTCGTGCGGATGCCGAGACGCTCACCGGCCGCCATCGCTTTCGCCGCATCGTGATTCAGGCGCTGCATTCCGGATGGATCGTCCGAGTGGACGACTGCCCGCGCTCCAGCCGCCGCGACCATC
>DASURJ010000036.1:0-4081 GCA_036280115.1 Gemmatimonadaceae bacterium | reverse complement strand
AATCTGGACACGCGCGAGAGGTCGCGATCGATTCTATCGAAGCGCTGTCTACCGCCGACTCGTCTCGCCTCGCGGTGGATGTCGCGCGTCTCGCCTCCGCGCTTCCCGGCGACACGGCGGCGCTATTTCGCGGGCTTCCCTTCGTCGTCAAGAAAGCGTGGCGTTCGCGCGATCTGCAGCCACAAGTACTGGCCGCCGTCGTCGTGCGGAACGTGAACCAGGAAGCAAACCCGCGCCAGGAACAGCTGCTGCTGGTCGCGGAGCGCGACACGACAACGCCGACTGCCCGGTATGCGCCAGTGTACTACGAGCGCGTTACGGGGCTCGAGGAGACGATAGTGACGGCCGATCTCATCGGACTGGTGCTTCTTGGCGCGGACCGCCGGCCCACGGTCGTGGTGACACGTGATGGCGTGAGCGGGTCGTCGTATGCGCTCATCGAGCGCATCGACGGGCGGTGGCAGCGTCGTTGGACGAGTACCTACGCTGGCTGCTGATGTCCCGATGTCGGATGCCCCGACCTCAGACGTAGCACGAGAATCTCCGGCGGGCAATTGACGCGGACGGGGATCGGCAGCTGCGCGCCCACGCCGCGCATCACGTACATGGCAGCCCGGTCGTGCGCCACCCATCCGCTCGCCGATCGACGTCCGCAGACTCTCGCCATTCTCAAAGGTGCACCGTACCACGGAAGAACGAGTTGTCCCCCGTGCGTATGGCCGGCCAGCATGGCATCGACGCGGACGTCCGGCGCCAGATGCAGGACAGTGTCCGGGTTATGCGACAAGACCAGCGTAGGATGGATCGGCCCCGGCTCGCATCCGACCCGCGGATCGACCGTACCCTCGACGATGTCGTCCATCCCCGCAACTCGGAAACAGGCGGACCCGCGTTGAATCACCCGCGCGCGATTCACGAGCACCTCCGCGCCAAACCCGTGTAACCAGGCGCGCACCTCCTCAGCGCCCGCGTAGTAGTCGTGATTCCCCAGCACCGCCATCACACCGTCGCGAGCGTCGAGTCGCGCGCACTCCGAGGCCATTGCACGCATCGCGGTTCGGTACCACGCGCGTGACGTTGCCGGCAGATGCTTGAATGACGTCCCGTAGTCGCCGAGCAACGCGACGAGGTCGGGGCTCGTCGCGTTGACAGTATCGATGAGCCCACCAATCCAGCGCGCATCGAGCGTTGGTGGATGGTGAAGATCGGAGAGCGCAACAACCGTGTACCCATCGAACTCCTGGGCGAGGTCGCCGATCACGAGCTCGCGCGTCGCAAGCTCAGTGGGGGACCAGCGCGCGGCATGGACAAGCCGGCTACCAGCGTTGCCAATCATCGCGGCGAACCGCTCCGCCAACGACACCCCGTCAGCGTCCGCCTAACGGCCTTGCCATTGCCGCCGCCCGGTCATCCGCGGCGCCAGCCATCGGCAGGCAATCAATTCCGACCCAGTCCCGCAGGCGGCACGATGCGTCCGGCGGCGCCCGCGAGGGCCAAGAGTGTCAGCGCGTACGGCAAGGCGAGGAAGGCGTGATACGGCACCGCACGGCCCAACGACTGTGCGGCGAACTGGAGCGCGCTGGCCGCGCCGAACAGCACGGCGGCGAGTGCGACCCCCACGGGCGACCAGCGGCCGAGCGCCACGATGGCGATGGCGATGAAACCACGGCCGGCGGACATGCCTTCGGCGAACGTCCCGACCTGCGCCACAGCGAGCGACCCACCACTCAACCCGCCAAGCGCACCACCGAACAGGAGCGCAGCCCAACGCACCCGACTCGGAGAAATCCCCGCAGCAGCCGCAGCGTCCGCGTTCTCTCCCACCGCACGGAGCGCGAGGCCCGCGTGCGTTCGGTAGAGCCACCAGGTGATGAGCGGGACGAGCAGATAAACCGCGTAGGTCGTTACAGGCTGCGAAAAAAGAGCCCGACCGAGGAGCGGGAGGGACGAGAGTAGAGGGATCGCCACCGGCCCCGCCGTCGGAATGCTCAGAGCTGCTCCAGCCGACCCGAAAATGCCGCGGTAGACCAGGCCAGTCACACCGAGGGAGAGAAGCGTGACCGCCGTGCCAGTCACGATCTGGTTCGCCCGCAACACGACGATGAAGAACGCGAGAATCACGGCGGTCAGCACGCCAGCCAACGCCGCGCCAAGCAGGCCCAGTTCGACGCCCACGGAGCCTGCAACCGCGACACCAGCGAGGGCGCCAACGAGGATCGTTCCTTCCACGCCAATGTTTATGACGCCACTCCGTTCGACGATCATCTCCCCGAGTGCAGCGAGCGCGAGCGGCGTTGCCGTGCGCACCGTTGCCTCGAAAAACGCGACCAGCGCCTCGGTCACCGCCGGTCTCCCATATCAGGGTGTGTCACACGGAGCGCCGCCATTCCGTGGGAACGGCGGCGGAACACCCCAACCCGATTGACCGACGCGGCGAGTACGAGGAGAATGAGCGATGCCTCCACGATCGTGGCGAGAACAGACGGCACACCTGCATCGCGCTGCATGGCCGCCGCCCCGGCCTCGAGGGCGCCGAAGAATATGCCGCTCAGGGCTGTCAGGAGCGGATTCAGTTGTCCAACCAGCGCCACCGCAATCGCGGTGTACCCGTAGCCCGGGGACAAGTTTTCGTAGAGGGAATACGTCACGCCCGTCACTTCCACCGCGCCCGCCAGCCCGGCCAGACCCCCGCTCACGAGAAACGCACGAAATGTCGTCCCGCGGACGTCGATAAGTCCGGCACTGTGAGCGGCTTCGGGACTCGCACCCACCACCCGGACTCGAAACCCAGCCGCGGTCGCACGGAGGGCCCACCAGGTGCCAACGGCGCACAGGAGCGCGAGCGCAAAGCCAACGTGAAGTCGCGTTCGGCCTAACAGGGGGAGCATAGCTGCGTCCGGAATCGGAGCGCTCTGGGGGTAGATACGCAACGGTTCCTGCAGCGGCCCTCGCACAAGATACCCAACGAGGTACAACGCGACGAAGTTCATCATGATCGTGCTGATGACCTCGAGAACACCGAAACGGCGACGGAGCCAGCCCGGAACGCCCGCCCATGCCGCTCCTGCGACCGCGCCACCCCCCAAAGCACACGGGATGACGAGCCAGCCGAGTGATTCGCCGAACGCCAGGCCGATAGCCGTCGCAGCGGCGCCCCCCACGAGCAACTGGCCCTCCGCGCCAATGTTCATCACGCCAGCGGTGAACGCGAGGGCCACGGCGAGGCCGGTCAGGATGAGCGGGGTCGCGCGGACGAGGGTGGCCGAGAAGACGGCGTACTGCGAGCCTAACGATCCGCGCCACAGCGCAGCCAACGCTCGGGCCGGATCATGGCCGCCGAGCGCGGCCGCTAGCGCGACGAGACCGCCGGCACCAACAACGAGCACCGCGGACGCGATCGCCGCTCGCGGTACCCGCAGGCCGGCTGTGCGCCAACGCGCTTCAAGCATGTTGGGGCGCGGCTTACGTGCGCACACCGACAGCGCGTCCGTACTTGGTTAACCGCCACATGGCGATCACGCCGACAACGGGGCCCAGCGCCAGCGGCATGTAAGCACGTTCCCACCCCCACCAATCCGCCCACACAGGTACGAGCCGGATGGTGACGATCGTGAGGAGAAAGCCAGCACACGTCTGAAGCGTCACGGCGGTGCCGACGTAGCGGGTCGGTGCGAGCTCAGTCACCAGCGCCGAGAACTGTGCCGAGTCGGCGACGATCGAGATGCCCCAGACGATGGCCACGAACGCTAGAAGGGCGAGTGGCGCGCGGACGAGTGCTCCGATCAGCAACGCACAGGTACCGCTCAACGCCATTGCGATGACCGTCACGCGTGAGCGACCGACACGATCGGCGGCGATACCCGCGACGATGCAGCCAAGCGTACCTGACGCGATGGTGACAAACGCAAGGCTGGCGACGACCCCGACGGAGAGCTGGCGATCGACGGCCACGTACGACCAGAACACTCCTATTGAGCTCCACATCGCGTAGAGCTCCCACATATGTCCGAGGTATCCTCCTGTGGCCAGCATGACGCCACGATCACGAAATATTGCCGCCAGTGCGGCAGCATCGAACGGC
>DASURJ010000035.1:0-3248 GCA_036280115.1 Gemmatimonadaceae bacterium | reverse complement strand
GGCGAGAACTGGCGCTGGTCGCTGTCAGTCTAGAGCCGGTAGCTGCAGGTTAAACAGCAAGAACCCTCGGGAGGCATTCCGAGGGTTCTTGCTTTATGGGCTGCAAAAAAAGAGCCCCCCGGACGTGCCGGGGGGCAGGTGCCGCCACGCCGTTCTCGCGGCGGCGTTGTCCGGCGCGATTCGCGCCGGCACCCAATTGCTAACCTACGGTTCGGTACACAGGGTTGTCCATACCAACCGAAGATGTTTCAGCATGTTATTCTCGCGCGCTGAGACGTGTTCGCGCGATTCGCGGCGTGAGGCGAGCTGAACACTCGCCCGAGCATGCCGCGCGGATCATCAACGCCTCCTACCCATGCGACGCGTGGGGCGATCTCGAGTCACGGCATCGCTCGCTGAGTGGCTCGGGGAGCGGAGCTTGTTTGGGCACGGATGTACCGTGGCGCAAGCAATGCTCGTGAGCCGGCACACAATCAGCGCGTCGACGAACGCCGCGACCCGTAATTGCTGATCGGTTGGGGCTCGTGCATTCTTCGCGAATGCCACGGCCCGAACTGCTCGAGACATTTCCAAATCCGCACACCGGACGCGACTACGAGATCGAGATGACGTGTCCGGAGTTCACGTCACTCTGTCCGCTCGGTGGTGTGGAGAGTGACGCGACCGACCTGGAGTTACTCAAAGGCGGCGCACCGGATTTCGGCACGATCATCATTACGTACGTGCCGGGCGACGTGTGCATCGAGCTCAAGAGCCTCAAGCTCTACCTCTGGAGCTTTCGCAACGACGGCATCTTTTACGAGCGCGCGGTGAACCGCATTCTCGACGATCTAGCGGCCTGCTGTAAGCCGCGGTGGATGGAAGTTGTTGGCGATTTCAACGTGCGCGGCGGGATCAAGTCCGTCATTCGGGCGCGAGTTGGGAGTCGGGTGTAGGCGCGGGGCTTGGGAGGCCAGGTAGAAGCTGGCAGGCCAACTGGGAGCTGGCAGTTGCTCGCTGAGGCTCCGAGCTGGAAGGCTAACGACAACGGCTGGGTGCTGGCAGGCTGCCGCCGGGGCCCGACCCCGCTCGGCGTTAGGCAGCTGCGATTCCCTCGTCACCCGCTTCGCGGGTACCCGGCTCGGAATGACTGTCCCTCGACCGGGACGACTGCGATTCCTCGACTCCGCCGCTTCGCGGCTCCGCTGAATGCCATACGTCCCCTTCCATTCGAGTTCGCCGCGACCTAGAGTTCGGCACTCGACCGGGGTGCCGCGCGGAACGTCCGCGACAGGCTGAGAGAGTCCCGTAGAACCTGATCCGGTTCGCACCGGCGTAGGGAGTCGCGAGTGAGCGGACGTCCAGTTCACATCCATCTGCCAGTAGCAGCGGGCCGAGCGAATGGCCCGCCCCGTCTCCGAGCCGCCGCGCGGCTCGTGAGCGCGCGCTGGTCGCGATCCCTCGCCAACACGAGCACGTACGGGATCACCGGTCGAAGCTGCCCCGATGGGCGGCCGATTCACCCTCGACCGACGATTCCATGCTTCGTTCGCTTCGATTCGCGGCGATCCTCGCCGTAGCTCCGCTCATCGGGGTGCAGGCGCTTCAGACGCGCTCCGACACGACTACTCGAGCAGACACGACCGATCGGCGCCCGGCGCAGGCGCTCGAGCGGCTCACGATCACGGCCGTGCGAGCGGGCGCCCACGCGCCCGTCGCGCAGACGACGCTCGACCGGGCTCGGCTCGAGCGTGACTACTCGGGGCAGGACGTGCCGCTCGTGCTGCGGACGGTGCCGTCGGTGACGGCGTTCTCGGAGAGCGGCTCGCTCCTCAACTACTCGTACATCCGGCTTCGCGGCATCGATCAGTCGCGCATCAACATCACGCTCGACGGTGTGCCGCT
This sequence comes from Gemmatimonadaceae bacterium, assembly GCA_036280115.1. GTDB lineage: Bacteria > Gemmatimonadota > Gemmatimonadetes > Gemmatimonadales > Gemmatimonadaceae > JAJKIV01. The sequence goes on along the minus strand of DASURJ010000035.1, from coordinate 1,364 downwards.
CAACGAGCCGGAAGACCAGCAGATCTACTTCTCGGACTTCCCCGACCTCACGAGCTCGATCCAGAGCGTGCAGGTGCAGCGGGGCGTTGGCACGAGCACGTACGGGCAGGCGGCGTTCGGCGGGTCGGTGAACTTCGCGTCGCCGTCGCTCGCGGGGTCGTCGCGGCGCACGACCGTGCAGCTGGGTGGTGGGTCGTTCGGGACGGCGCGGGCGACGGTAGAAGCGCAGACGGGGCAGCTGCCTAACGGGTTGGCGTTCTACGGCCGGCTCTCGGGAATTCGATCCGACGGGTATCGTCGTGGGGCCACGTCGGCGGGGAACGCGGCGTACCTGAGTGGCGGGTATTTCGGGGGGCGGGACATCGTGAAGCTCACGGCGTCCACCGGGCTCGAGCGGAACGGGCAAGCATACAGTGCGGTGGAGGACGCGATTCTGCGGGTCGACCCGCGCTTCAACCCGCTGGCCGGAGTGGGCGACCATTATCGCGAGAGCTTCGCGACGCTCAACTACACGCGACTCGTCTCGGCCGACGCGTCGCTGGGGCTCACGGGGTATGCGTTCCACACGCGGGGGTTCTACGACTATCCGTCGGGCGACGAGTCGCGGCCGCTCCGATATCGGTCCGCTTCGCGGTGGGGCGGGCTGATTGCCGCGGCGCACTCGACGCATGGCGACCCGGGTGGCGTCACGCTCACGCTGGACGGTGGCGCGCATGCAATGACGTACTCCAAGGACCATCGCTTCGACGAGCGCGCGGACCTGGGCTACCCGGCGTACGACAACACCGGGCACAAGACGGAGGCGAGCGCGTTCGGGAAGGCGGCGTTGTCGTTAGGCTCCGTTACGCTCTTCGGCGACCTGCAGGTGCGGACGGCGAAGTTCCGTTACGAGCCGACCGTGGGGTACGGGCTCGCGGAGGCGAGCGAGCGATGGAACTTCGTGAACCCGAAGGCGGGGCTCACGGTGCGCGCGGGGCCGGGGGTGACGCTGTTCGCGTCGTACGGGGCCACGGGGCGGGAGCCGACGCGGGCGGATCTCTTCGCCGGCGCGGACGACGTGACGCCGGACGACGCGCCGGCCCTGCTGCCGCTCACGCGCGTGCGTCCCGAGCGGGTGAACGACCTCGAGGTGGGCGCGACGTTCGCGCGCGGTCCGGTGCATCTCACGGTGAACGCGTTCGACATGCACTTCCGCGACGAGATCGCGCGCACGGGGGCGACGACGCCGCTCGGCTACGACATCCGGGCGAACGTGGGGAAGAGTTATCGTCGAGGGGTGGAGCTCGACGGCTCGTGGGCGGTCTCGTCGGGTCTGGCCATTGGTGGGACAGCAGCGTTCAACCGGAGTCGCATCGAGCGGTATC
>DASURJ010000034.1:0-3278 GCA_036280115.1 Gemmatimonadaceae bacterium | reverse complement strand
GACTGCTGGCCGAACGGCGTTCCCGGACGGCGGATGAACGCGATGCGCTTCCCATCGGGCGACCACACGGGGCTCCCGTCGAAGTCCACGCTCGGCGATACGAACGCCACGCGCCGCGTCCGCACGTCGTAGATCCCGATGAAGGAGTGATTCCCGCGGTCACTCACGAACGCGATCTTCGACCCGTCGGGCGACCATTGGGGGTTGCTCTGCCGCCCCCATGCCGTAATGAGCGGCTTTTGCCCGCGGTCCAGGGAGTCCGCGGGCACCGGTTGCATTACGCGCGTGCGGTAGATCTGACCGTCTTTCACGTAGAGCACCGCACGTCCGTCGGGGGAGAGCGCGGGCGCGCCACCCTCGATGGCCACGAGCCGCCAGGCTGGGCCACCGCTCGTACGCACGGCCCAGATTGCGCGCTCGGCACCGTCCGGGTCGTGCGACGGGTTCGCCACCCACCCGACCCGGTTCTGCGCGTGGCCGCGCACGAACACGATGACCGAGCCGTCGTCGGAGACCCTCACGTTCGTGAGGTCGGTGCCGTCGTCCTCGAGGAACCGCGTCAGGCGCGCGGGCCGGAAGTCCGGCGCCGCGGCCGAGTACACGTTGCGGAGCCCGCGGTCGTAGGTCATCCATGCGATCCGATCGGCGTTCCTGGCCGACGTGATCTCGAGCGGAGACGCCGGGCTCATGAACTGCTCGATGGTCGGCCTGCCTTGTGCGGCGAGCGAGGCGCTCTCGGCGGCCGGCGACGCGAGGGTGAGGGCTGCAGGAGTGAGCGCCGCAACGAGGGCGACGCGGCGGACGGCGAGGTGCGATCGGGACATGGGAACTCCGACTGGGGTCGCGAGCGCTACGGGCGAACGGGACGAGTTGATCGGTCGTGACCGTAACATCGTACGAGCAGCGTGGCAAATTCGCTCGTTGACCGGGTTAACATCGCCGCGGGCGCGGCCGTCTCATCCGTAGATCATGTCATTCCGAGCGAGCGTAGCCGGGTGCCCGCTTGCGGGCACCCGCACGACCTTCGGCGCTCCGTTCGGAATAACGACACTTCAGGAGAGAGAGAAGGACAGATGCGACGAATGATCACGGTTGCCGTGGCCGCCTGCCTCACTGGAGGCAGCGCACTGGCAGCACAGCCAGCAGGTCGTGGACAGGGTGGGCCGATGAGCGGACCACTTGGCAGCACCGCCGAGTTTCTGCTCTCGCAGACGGGTGAGCTCCGGCTCACGGACGCGCAGGTGACCCGACTCGCCGCCATCGCTCGGCGGAGCGCGGAGCGTCGGAGCGCGGCACGGGAACGCCTCGACTCTCTGCGCCCGCAGCTCGGACCGGGCGCGATGCGCGACTCGGCTGCGCGTGCGCGATTTCGGGAGCGCGCCGAGCAGATGCGGCCGCAGATGGAGCGGCTGCGCGAGCAGGCGGCGGCTGACCGGCGCGATGCGATCGCGATCCTGACACCCGAGCAGCAGGCTCAGGCGTGGGAGCGAGTGGCGACCACGGGACGTGCAATGCGAGCCGCGCCGGGCCGTCCGCGGGGGATGGGGATGCGGCGGGGCCCGATGCGCGGCCGGACGGACGTCCCTCGTCGTCGCTGATCAGCCGCCTTTGGGCTTCGCCCAGTGAGGCGCAGTCTTCCACTGCGTGACGTCGAACAGGGCGGCATCGACAGGGACGTCCACCTTCCAGTCGGTGTACTCCTCGATCTGTACCGGTCGTCCGCCCTGCAGGATGTCGATCTTCGTCGCGAGCCAGCCGTTGCCGGCGCGCACGTAGCCGCCGAGGTGCACGTCGAGCGGCGGCTGTGACTGGTTAGGCCGGAAGACCATCCGCTGCAGGAGTTTCTTCTCGGTGTCCACCCAGAACTGCGGCGATGTCGTGTCGCTGGCGCTGGCCGCGCCGACGACCCAGACGGGCTGCCCCTTCCAGGTTCCGGTGGATACTCGGCTCAGGTCCACCTTCATCTGCGCGAGGTCCTTCACCGTCTGCGCCACCGGTTGCACGTAGACGCCCTCGATGAGCGGAAGGAACTCGTTGCCGGTGCCTCGCGGCGGCGCCGGCGTCCCGCCGCGCACCGGAAAGGTCGAGTCAGCGGTGAAGATCACGCCGTTGCCGTTCGCCACGTCGCCCAGGTCGATCCGGAGCTGCACGCCAGTCTGCGACGTGTGGCGCAGCGTCTCGTACCAGGTCTGCTCCTGCGTGGAGCCGTCGGGGCGGTGGAAGGTGGTCTTCTGGATGAAGGTGAGCGTGTGATACCACTTGCCATCGTACGCGGCGCGCATCGCCTCGAGTACCTCGGCGCCCGTGCGCGGGGCCGCGGCGCGACCGCCGGCTTGCGCCGTTAGGCGTCCGGCTGTACCGGCAATGAGAGCGAGGCCGGCGGCGAGCGCGGCGCGTCGAGAAAGAAGCGTCATGGCAGGCTCCACAGGGTTACGACGTTCGAACGAGGGGGAGGCCAAAGCTTCGCCGGGGACCCGCCGAGGGTCAATCGATCTGGGACGAGGCGTCCGGACGTCTGGCTGTCATTCCAAGCGCCGCTCTCCTGCGCTCGTCCCTCCGTCCCACCGCAGGCATCCAGAACAACGGGGGCCACGGATGAGGGGATGGTCCTTCCGGTCTCGGAGCAATCCCCTCATCGAGGTCAGGACGAGGTCTCCAACATCCGCGTGCCGTCGTGCGTGCCGTTCATTGTCGCCTCGTGCACCCGCGGCAACGTCAGTGTGAAGACGGCTCCTGCACCCAACTCGCTCGTGACGGTGATGTCGCCACCCATCGCGCGCGCCAGGTCGCGGCTGATCGCGAGCCCGAGGCCCGTCCCCTGCCCCTCGCGCGTGAAGTTCTGATCCACCTGCACGAACGGCTGGAAGATTGCCTCGAGCTTCTCCGCCGGGATGCCCAGTCCGGTGTCGACCACGTGCACCGACGCCGACGCATCATCGCTTGCACACTCGAGCCGAACCTGACCGCCAGGCTCCGTGAACTTGATCGCGTTCGAGAGCAGGTTGAGGAGGATCTGCTGTATCTTCTCCGCGTCGACACGCACCACGACCGACGAAGGACACCCCGCGTAGTGGTACAGGAGCCCGCGCGAGCGGACCTGTGGCGCCACGAGCGAGTACATCCCGTCGAGGATGTCGTGCAGCCGCTCGTCGGCGATGCGGTAGCTGACGTGACCGGCTTCGATCTTCGCGAAATTGAGGACGTTGTTGATCAGGCCGAGCAGGTGTCGCTGATTGCGGCGACTGCGGTCGAGGTCCTCACGCTGCGTGTCGTTGATC
>DASURJ010000033.1:0-3785 GCA_036280115.1 Gemmatimonadaceae bacterium | reverse complement strand
CAAGGCTCTCGGTGGTGTGTATGGCTATGTCATGCAGAGCGGACTGCCGGCCGAGTTGGTGGAGCTTGTCTATCTGCGCGTATCGCAGATCAATAACTGCGCCTATTGCCTGGACACCAGGCCCGTAGCGAGGGTGGATTGGTCGTCTGCGCGCCGGTGTACGCCGAGTTGCTGGCTCATCCGAAAGCCAAGCCCGGATTCGTCGATGAGTTTCTCGCGCTTACCGACGTCCTCGTCGACTTCGACCTCGACGAGGCGATCTGGCGTGAAGCGGGTCGGAGCTTCGCCGCGTACGCTCGCCGCCTTGAAGCGGGCGCCAGGCCGAAGCGGCTCCTCGTGGATTTCATCGTCGGCGCGCATGCGGTGCGTCGGGCCGATCGGCTGCTGACGCTCGACCCTGGACGCTACGCCCGCCATTTCCCGGGTCTTCCATTGCTCCCATAGGCGGTCGCGGGAGTCGAGTGCGGCCGGCGCCGCGAGACGAGGAGACGGCGATGTGCGGTCCCGGCTTCGTGGGGCGCGCGTCGGACCTCGCCGGCGTAGCGCCTGTGGCGGCCGACTACGGGCCCTCAGAGCCAGGCGCGGCACCAGAGCCTTTGTCGCGCGGCGTGAGGATCACCATCCGGCCCTCACCTCCAAGCGACGCCCTGATTCCTCGTCCCACAAGACATGTGATGTACCGCGATCTCTGAACGAAGGCCGGGATGGGAGAGACGGGGGCCCGAGCGTCCGGCTCGGACCCCCGTCGGTCTGAGAGACGAGGCTCTGTTACTCGTCGAGCACGCGCTCCGCGTGTGCCAGCCGCCGGCCACGATCGAGTGGGAGGGAAGCGGTCTTGCGCGGATCGTCCCCGGGATCGACGTAAGTCACGTCGAAGGGCCCCACGCCGTTGATCTGCACGATGGACTCGACCTGGGCCCAGGCGTGGTGCGGCATTCCGGCGGGGAGATGGACGAAGCTCGCCGGCGGCAGCGGCTTCCGCGATGCGCGATCCAGCTTCTCGCCCGACGTAACCGCGACCTTTCCCGACATCACGGTGACGAGCTCGTCCTTCGAGTGACGATGCGGCGGGATGGTGAAGCCGGCGGGGAATCGGAGGCGGAGCACGAACGGCCCCTCCTTTGCCGGGTTGCCGAGCAGGACGGCGGCTTCTGCGCCGGGCGGCAGGGACGTCGGCGCCGGCCCCCATTTGACCGCGTCGCCCGGCACCACGGTGTGATGCGCCTCTGCGGCTTGCAGCTGCGTGGCGGTGCCGAAGATGGCGACCGCACCGAGCGTCAGCGCGACGATGATCGAGTGCGTAGCATTCTTCATGGATCGGTCCTCTCCTGTTGCATCGGAAGTCATGAGCGTGGACGCCCGCGTCACTGCCGGGTGATCACGATCTCGAGATACTCGCCGGGCACGACCATGGAGCTGTCCCCCGAGCGGTTGAATCGATCGATGAGTGCCGTGAGATCGCGCTGGAGAGCCGATTGCGCGTCGGGTTCGAGAGCGGCGAACGTCTTGAGCAGCGGCCCGTAGTAGGTCTTGAAGACCTCCAGCCAATGCTCCGGCGAGCGATAGCGGAACACGAAGTTCCGTTGCGCCGACTTGACGGAAGCCGCATGCGGCTCGAACAGCTCGGCAATCCGCGCACGCGTGCCCCACAGCGCCGGCGACCTGGCGCCGGGAGGCGGCGGCACGTGCGTGCCGATGGTCTTGAACACCTGGCCGATGAAGCCTTCCGGCGTCCAGTTGGCGAGGCCGATCTTTCCCCCGTGCTTGCAGACACGGAGCATCTCGGCGGCGGCACGGTCCTGGTCGGGAGTGAACATCACCCCGAAGGTCGAGACGACGGCGTCGAAGCTCCCGTCCGAGAACGGCAGAGCTTCCGCATCGGCCTCACGAAACTCGATATCGAGCCGTTCGGCATCGGCGCGCTCGCGGGCGCGATCGAGCAGCGCCGGCACATAGTCGGTGGCGACCACGTCGCACCAGCGGCGCGCGGCGGCAAGCGAGACGTTGCCGTTGCCGGCTGCGACGTCGAGCACCTTCTGTCCCGAGCGGATATCGAGGGCTTCGCACAACTCCTCGCCGACGATCTGCAGGGTGGTGCCGACGACGGAATAGTCGCCGGAGGACCATGCCCCCCGTTGGCGGGCTTTGACGGCCCCAGGGTCGGGCTGAACGGGTGGGGGGGTGTGACTCGTCGGGGCACCGGCGGTGACCATGATCACTCTCCATTCGGGCGGTTCGTCCTGCTATGCTGTTGCCCTGCCCGTGCAAAGGCGACGGCCGGGTCTGACGCTGCACGCGCGCCGTGACCTCGATTCCAACCGTAACGGCCACGCGTGGAGGCGAGCGTGGGAGGCGGCGTGGAAACGCCCGTGGATTCGGGTCAGTCGGGCGGGACCGGCGGCGCCCCTTCGCTTCGGGTATGCCTCCTCGGGCCCCTGACGATCAGCCGCGGCGGTGTCACGCTGGCGCTGCCGGCATCGCGCAAGGTGCGGGCGCTATTCGCCTATCTGTCGCTTGCCCCGCATGCCGTCGCGCGCAGCCGACTCTGCGAACTGCTGTGGGACGTCCCCAACGATCCCCGCGGCGAGCTTCGCTGGTGTCTCAGCAAGATCAGGGGCATCGTCGACGAACCTGGTCGGCGAAGGGTCGATACCCAGGCGGACACCATCAGGCTCGACCTCGCGGACTGCTTCGTGGACGCGATCGAAGTCACCCGGGCCACTCAGGTGGGCATCGAGACGCTCGGGGCGGAGCGGCTGCGAACGCTGGTCAGGTTGTTCGCCGGAGACTTTCTCGACGGCCTTTCGGTCGACCCCAGCCTGGCCTTCAACGGCTGGCTCACTGCCCAGCGGCGTCGATTCCGCGGCTGTCACGCTGCGCTGCTGGAGCACCTTGTCGGAAGTGTTTCCGACGAAGACGCGCTCGAATATCTGGAGAAGTGGTTGCAGCTCGCGCCGCTCGACAGGCGTGCACACGAGCTCCTTCTGAACGCTCTCGCGCGGCGCGGCCAGATTCGGGAGGGTGAGGAGCATCTGGCGGCGACAGGCCGGCTATTCGAGGCCGAGGGTCTCGATTACACGCCGATTCGCGACATGTGGCGGGCGGCCAGGGCACAAGGAGACGGTCCGCCGCAGTTCCGAACGGTGGCTCCCGTTCCGACGGCTGCCTCGACCGGCGGCCGTGGGGAGAGCGGCCTGATCGAACCTCGCCGCGCATCCGTTGCGGTGATGCCGTTCGTCGACCAGACCACCGGGACGATTGTCCCCGGCGGACCCGCCGACGGTCTCGCCCACGACGTGATCACGAGGCTCGCCAAGCTGCGAAGCCTTTTCGTCATCGCGCAGGGCACCGTGTTCGCGCTGCGGGAACGACGCATCGCTCCGGAAGAGGCCGGCCGGATGCTCAACGTCGACTATGTGGTCAGCGGATCACTGCACCTCCGACGCGAGCGTCTCACCGTGTCGGTCGAGCTCGCCGAGACGCGCACCGCCCGCATCGTCTGGGCGGAAGTCTTCAATCACAAGCTGGACGACGCGTTCGTCGTGCTCGACGAGATCGGCAACAGGATCGTCGCGTCCGTCGCCAACGAGATCGAGACTCTCGAGCGCAACCGCGCCATCCTGAGGCCGCCGAACTCGCTCGACGCATGGGAGACCCACCACCGCGGCCTGTGGCACATGTATCGGTTCAACCGAGCCGACAACGAGCGGGCCCGGCATTTGTTCGAGACCGCGGTGCGCCTCGATCCCACCTTCGCGCGCGCCTATGCGGGATTGTCGTTCACG
>DASURJ010000032.1:0-5745 GCA_036280115.1 Gemmatimonadaceae bacterium | reverse complement strand
CGAGGTGGTGACGTCGTCGCGTGAGGGTGGTCCGTCGCTGAACATCCTGTCGGGGCTCGTCGCGGGGAATTTCAGCGCGTTCTGGCTCGGCATGACGATCATGGGGCTCATGGCGATTGCGTACGGCGTAACGCTGCTCGGTGACGCCACCGCCGGTCTCGGTGCGCTCATGGTGGCGCCCGCTGTGTTCGCGTTCGGCCTCGTGGCGTTCGGCTTCCTCGGGATGGGTCCGGTGACGATCGCCGTTGACTCGTACGGTCCAGTGACGGACAACGCGCAGTCGGTCTACGAGCTCTCCACGATCGAGCAGATTCCCGGCGTTCGCGACGAGATCCGGCGCGACCACGGGTTCGACGTGGACTTCGAGAAGGCGAAGCATTTCCTCGAGGAGAACGACGGAGCGGGGAATACGTTCAAGGCGACCGCGAAGCCGGTGCTCATTGGGACGGCCGTCGTCGGGGCGACCACGATGATCTTCTCGATCATCGTCGCGCTCACGCAGGGTTTGCAGCCGCAGTTCCTGGCCAACCTCTCCATCCTGCACCCGCCGTTCCTGCTCGGACTGATCACGGGCGGCGCGGTGATCTACTGGTTCACCGGCGCGTCGACGCAGGCGGTGACCACCGGTGCCTACCGCGCCGTCGAGTTCATCAAGGCGAACATTCGCCTCGAGGGCACGACCAAGGCGTCGGTCGAAGACTCCAAGCGGGTGGTGGCCATCTGCACGCAGTACGCGCAGAAGGGCATGTTCAACATCTTCCTCACCGTGTTCTTCGCGACCCTCGCGTTCGCCTTCGTGGAGCCGTACTTCTTCATCGGCTACCTCGTGTCGATCGCGGTGTTCGGGCTGTACCAGGCGGTCTTCATGGCGAACGCCGGCGGTGCCTGGGACAACGCGAAGAAGATCGTCGAGGTCGAGCTGAAGGAGAAAGGGTCGGACCTGCACGCGGCCACCGTCGTCGGCGACACGGTCGGCGATCCGTTCAAGGACACGTCGTCGGTGGCGCTCAACCCGATCATCAAGTTCACGACCCTGTTCGGGCTCCTCGCCGTCGAGCTGGCGGTGTCGCTCGCGGCGCAGCGCGGGTCGACGTTAGGCAGCATCCTGGCGGCCGTGTTCCTCATCGCGTCCCTCGTGTTCGTGTACCGGTCGTTCTACGGCATGCGCATTCAGACGGGTGGCAGCGTGCGCGCGGAGCCCGAGCTGCAGGGATCCCGCGCGGCGGTCTAACCACACTCACTTCGTTCCGCGAATGGCGTCGACGTCCATCTTCGCCCGCAAGTCAGTCGCCGATTGCGAGCGTGAGGTGTCCCATGGCGTGGGGCTCAAACGGTCCCTCGGCAAGTGGCACCTCACGGCACTCGGAGTCGGTGCCACCATTGGCGCCGGCATCTTCGCCACCACGGGAACGGCGATCGTCGGTGACGCCTCGCGTCCAGGCGCGGGCCCGGCGATCGTCTTCTCGTTTCTGCTCACCGCCATTGCCTGCGGCTTCGCGGCGCTCTGCTACGCGGAGTTCGCCGCGATGGTGCCGATCTCCGGGTCGGCGTACACCTACGCGTACACCTCGATCGGTGAGTTCGTCGCCTGGATCATCGGCTGGGATCTCATCATCGAGTACGCCGTCGGCAACATTGGCGTCGCGATCGGGTGGTCGGGGCATTTCCGCGAGCTGTTGACCCATTTCGGGATCAGTATGCCCGCATGGCTCGCCACCGACTACCGGTCCGCGTTCGACGCGTTCAATGCCGTGGCGGGTGGGGCGAGCGATCCGTCCACCACCTACCTCGCGTCGGCCTGGTCCGAGGCACCGCGGATCGGCACGCTGCCGTTCATCTTCAACCTCCCGGCGTTCGCCGTCGTTGCCCTGCTCACGGTCATCCTGGTGATCGGCATCAAGGAGTCGGCGACGTCGAATAACGCGATGGTGATCCTCAAGATCGCGATCATCCTCTTCTTCATCGCGGTGGGGCTCTTCCTCATCAAACCCGAGAACTACAACAACCCCGCCACCGGTGGCTTTGCGCCGAATGGCTTTGCCGGCGTCAGCGCCGCCGCGGCCATCATCTTCTTCAGCTACATCGGCTTCGACGCCGTTTCGACCGCCGCCGAGGAAGCGAAGAATCCGGCTCGTGACATGCCGTTCGGCATCATCATGAGCCTGGTGATCTGCACGGTGCTGTACATCGCGCTGTCGGCTGTGCTCACGGGGATCGCGCCGTGGCAACAGCTCGGCACGCCCGAGCCGATGATCACGGCGCTACAGTTCGCCGATGGGCCGCCGGGGCTGTTGAACTTCTCACGCTTCATCATCGCGCTGGGGGCTGTGGCCGCCATGGGAAGCGTGCTGCTCGTCTTCCAGCTCGGGCAACCACGCATCTTTTTCTCGATGTCGCGCGACGGGTTGCTGCCCAAGGTGTTCTCGCGCGTGCATCCGAAGTTCCGCACCCCCTACGTCGGAACGATCATTACGGGAACGTTCGTCGCGACCTTCGCCGCCTTCGCCAATATTGCCGAGGTTGTCGAGCTGACGAACATCGGAACACTGTTCGCGTTCGTGCTGGTATCGGTGGGGGTGATCTTCCTCCGCCGAACCGAGCCGGATCGCGTGCGCCCATTCCGGGTACCGGGAGTGCCGTACACGCCCATCATCTCGATTCTCGCCTGCTTCTACCTCATGCTGCAGTTGCCGGCCGTCACGTGGATTCGGTTCGGCATCTGGCTCGCGATCGGCGTGGTGTTCTACTTCCTCTACGGGTACAAGAATTCGGTTCTCCGAACCGGACGCCGTGAGCGGGCCGGCGAAACGCCTCGGTAATCAATTATGGCTGAATCGATCGGTAACACCGGGAAGGGAATGAAGCTCCATACGAAGATCCTGCTCGGTCTTCTTGTCGGAGCGGTTGCGGGGATCGTCGCGAACCAGGTGCTCGGCGGCACGCATCCGCTAGTCGAAGGCACGAACAAGTATGTAGCAGGTCCGGTCGGCCAGATCTTCCTGCGATTGCTGTTCATGATCGTGATCCCCCTGGTGTTCGCGTCGATCGCGCTCGGCGTCGCCGGTCTTGGCGATGTGCGGCGTGTCGGCCGCGTGGGGGGGAAGGCGATCGGCTACTTCCTCGCTTCGACGGCGCTGTCGGCTACGCTCGGTTTGATCATCGTGTCGATCGTTCGGCCGGGCTCGGGGCTGGATCCCGCGATCCGCGAACAGCTGATGCAGACCTATGCGACCGATGCGTCCGCTCGGGTCGAGGCGGCGCAGCAGGGCAACTTCGGCATCGAGACGCTCGTCAATATCGTCACTCGCAACCCGGTCAAATCGGCCGTCGACCTCGATCTCCTCGGGATCATCTTCTTCGCCCTCATGTTCGGGGCCGCGCTCACGCTCATCGCGGCCGAGCGCGCGAAGCCGATGCTCAACTGGCTCGAGGCGCTCAACGACGTCGTCATCAAGATCGTCGAGATCGCGATGCGGCTCGCGCCATATGGCGTCACGGCCCTCATCTTCGGCGTCACCTCCCGATTCGGCTTTCACCTCCTCAAGCCGCTCGCGGCGTACGTGCTGGTGGTGCTCGGGGCGCTGATCCTCCATGTCGTCGTCAACCTGTCGGCAATCCTGCGGATTCTCGTTGGGATCTCGCCGCTCAAGTTCTTCAAACGCATCCGTACCGCCGTGGTGACGGCGTTCTCCACGAGCTCGAGCAGCGCGACACTTCCCACGGCGCTCGCCACCGCAGAGCAGAATCTTGGAATCCCTCCACAGATCGCCGGCTTCGTGCTCCCATTGGGCAGCACGATGTGCATGAACGGCACGGCACTGTTCGAAGGGATCACCGTGATCTTCCTGGCCCAGGTATTCGGCGTGACGCTCGGGCTGGGTCAGATGATCGTCGTGATGGTCATGGCGGTGCTGACCGCAGTCGGCGCGGCCGGAGTCCCCGGAGGGTCGATTCCGCTCCTCGTGGGCATCCTTGCGATGTTCGGTGTCCCGGGTGAAGGGATCGCGATCATCCTGGGAGTTGACCGCATCCTCGACATGTCGCGCACGACGGTGAACGTCTATGGAGATCTCACGGCGACGGCGTTCGTTGCCCGGTCCGAAGGTGTGTGGAATGCGTCGATGGTCCCGGCCGTCGAGGGGCTGGACGTGAAGGGGCCCGTGGACGACAGTCCGGGCTGGCCGGAGGGGATCGGGGAGCACGCGCCGAAAACCACCGCTTCCAGCTGATCCCATGTCGCCAGCGCTGCCGGTGTTACGGCGCGGCCGGCCGTCACTCACCAGAAGGAGGGAAGTACCCAGGTGACTCTCACGACGCTCATGCAGATGTACGTGTTCGTGCTCGCGGGGTTCGTTGGCTTTCTCGTCATCGCGCGAGTGCCCCCGCTGCTCCATACGCCGCTCATGTCGGCCACGAGCGCGATCTCCGGCATCTCGCTGGTCGGGTCGCTCGTCGCCGCTGGAGCAGGGCGGAGCCTGGTGAGCACCGTGCTCGGCACCGTTGCCGTGACGACCGCTACGATCAACGTGGTCGGTGGGTTCATCATCACGCGGCGCATGCTCGCGATGTTCAAGCGCAGCGATCGCACCGGCCGAGACACGGCAAAGAGTGATGCCCCGGCAGCCTGACGGTCCGGCGCGATGAGAGAGACCTTCGTACAGCTCAGCTACCTGGTCGCTTCGGTCCTGTTCATCCTCGGGCTCAAGGGGCTGAGTCGCGCCGACACCGCGATTCGCGGCGTGAACTTCGCCGCCTTCGGGATGTTGCTCGCGATCGTCGGCACGCTGTCCCAGCAGCAGATCATCGACTATCGCTGGATCGCGGTCGGTCTCGTGGTAGGCACGGTGATCGGCATTCCGCTCGGCACGCGGGTACCGATGACCGCGATGCCGCAGCGTATCGCGATCGCCCTCACGTTCGGCGCACTGGCGGCAACGCTCGTCGGTGTTGCCGAATACTACGACCACGCCGACACCTTCGCGTTAGGCCAGCGGGTCGCGGTCGGGTTCGAGGTCGTGCTGGGAGCGCTGACGGTGGGCGGAAGCCTCATTGCCTTCGGGAAGCTGCAGGAGATCCTCCCGTCGCGCCCGCTGACGTACAAGGGCCAGAACCTCGTGAACTTCGTCCTGCTCGGCGTGATCGTCGCAGCGCTCGGCGCCGTCGTCGCTCGGGTCGGCGGGATGCCGCTCTTCTACACACTCATCGCCCTCGCCTTCGTCGCCGGCATCTCGCTCGTGCTGCCGATTGGTGGTGCCGACATGCCGGTCGTCGTTGCGCTACTGAACTCGTACTCCGGGCTCGCCTCGGCGGCGACGGGCTTCGCGATCTCGAACAACGTGCTCATCGTCTCGGGCGCGCTCGACGGCGCATCGGGGTTCTTCCTGTCCATGCTGATGAGCAAGGCGATGAACCGGTCGTTCGGCAACGTGCTGTTCGGCGCGTTCGGCTCGGACGGTGGCACGGCACCGGCGGTGGGGGCTGGAAAGGACCTCGTCGCGGTGCCGATCACTGCGGAGGATGCGGCGGTACAGCTCGCGTACGCGAGCAACGTGGTCGTCGTGCCAGGGTACGGCATGGCGGTGGCGCAGGCGCAGCATCAGGTGCGCGAGCTCGCCGAGCTGATCGAGCGGCGGGGCGGGGAGGTTCGCTATGCGATCCACCCCGTGGCGGGCCGCATGCCCGGCCACATGAACGTGCTGCTTGCCGAAGCGAACATCCCGTACGACAAGCTCTACGACATGGATG
>DASURJ010000031.1:0-3047 GCA_036280115.1 Gemmatimonadaceae bacterium | reverse complement strand
GTGCCGGGTCGCCGCTCGTCGCGGTCGTGAACGAAACGATGGCGCGACGGTTCTGGCCGACCGAGAGCGCGATCGGCAAGCGCATCGGTTACGGCGACGACCGGCTGACCGTGGTCGGCGTGGTGAGTGACGTGAAGCATTCCTCGCTCGGTGACTCGACGCGCGTGACGGTCTATCTGCCCGCCGAGCAGCAACCGACCCGGTATCTCATGGTGCTGGCGCGGGCGCGACTCGATGCCGGGGCGCTCGTGCCGCTGGTGCGGAGGGAGCTTGCGGCACTCGATCCCACCGTGCCGGTGACGCAGGTCGAGGCAATGTCGGCGCTCGTCGCGCGGTCGTTCGCGAGCGAACGGTTTCGTGCGACGCTCCTCGGCGCGTTCGCGATCATCGCGACGCTGCTCGCGGCCGTCGGCATGTACGGCGTGACCGCCCGTGCCGTCTCGCGACAGCGGCGCGAGATCGGTATCCGCATGGCGTTGGGCTCGTCGTCGCGTGGTGTGATCGCGCTGTTCGTGCGGCGAGCGGGCATCGCTGTGTCGTTAGGCGCCGCCGTCGGGCTCGCGGGTGCCGCCGCGGTGTCGCGATACCTCGCGCCGTACCTGTTCGCCACCGCCGCCACCGACCCGGTGCTCTACGCGGGTAGCGCTGCTCTCCTCGTCACCGCCGCGCTCGTCGCCGCGTGGCTTCCGGCGCGACGTGCGTCGCGGGCGAACCCGGCGGCAGTGCTTCGCGACGGCTGACCATCACCCCGCCCTCTGCACGCCGCCGTTCGCGCCTCGTCGTTCGCGCCTCGCCGTTCGCGCCTCGCCGTTCGCGCCTCGCCGTTCGCTCTCCTCTCGAGTCTTGCCTTCCTGACCAGGCGGCCGCAGTTTGCACGTGGCGGCTACTCCCGCCCGACCCCCTGACCGGCAACCCACGCGCGCCGGCAGTGCGGGGGTAAAGGGGATCCCTGTCCTCGAGTGAATGACGCGCCACCAGATGTGGCGCGCGTTTTCTGTCGAACGGCCTTCGCACGCCGGAGCGCCGCGACGCGTGGGGTCCGGCCGTCCGGTTCGGAGGAGTTCGACATGACCCGCCACAAGCATCTCAAGCAGCTCGTGCGCGAGCGCATGGAGAAGACGGGCGAGCGCTACGCCACCGCGCGCCGCCACGTCATCCGCGACACGCCGGGGCAATCAAGCGCACAACTCACGCGCGCCACCGGGCCGCATCTCACCGGCAACGTCCCGGCAACCACCGCGCTGCGCGTGTTGCTCACCGCGACCGGTGTGCGCGCGCCGCACACCAACCAGCCGTTCACCGAAGCCATGTTGTTCGGCATCGCGGGCGGCATCGGCATCGGTGTGTTCTCGTTTCTCTACGAGAAAGAGGAATTCGCGTCCTTCTACATCGCGAGCCGCCACGACTGGGCGAACGACGTTCGATACCTGACGAATGGTGCGGAGCGCGTCGGCGCGGCCGCGTCCGTGGTGGAAACGGGCGGTGCGAAAGCCGCGGCGCAGGCCCTGACGAAGACGCTCGCCGATGGACAGCCCTGCATCGCGTGGCTCGATGCGGCGACGCTGCCGTACAAGGCGATGCCCCCGTTCTACGTCGGGATGGCGAGCCACATGGTCGTGGTGTACGACGTCGATGAGACGGCCGGCGTCGCGCACATTGGCGACCTGAGCGATGAGCCGATCGAGATCGCGCTCGACGTCCTGGCAGCGGCACGCGCGCGCATCCGGAAAGACAGGAACCGGCTGCTTTCGGTGACGATGACGCCGAAGGTACCGCCGCTCGATGTCATGGTGCAGGGCGGGCTGCGCGCGTGTGGCGACGGCCTCATGGGCACCACTGCCGTCGGCAACGCCAGGACGAACTTCAGTCTCGAGGCACTTCGCGTCTGGGGGAACCGGCTCCACGGCTCGCGCGACAAGGAGAGTTGGGAGCGAGTCTTCACGCCGGGCAAGCGTCTCTGGCGTGGACTCACGTCGATGTACGAGTACGTCGAGCACTACGGCACGGGTGGCGGGCTGTCGCGCCCGCTCTTCGGGGAATTCCTCGGCGAGGCCGGTGCCGCGTTAGGCAGCGACCGGCTGCGTGCGCTCGGCGAGCGGTACGCGGACCTCGGGCGGCAGTGGACCGAGCTTGCCGACGCGGCGCTGCCGGACGACGTCCCCGCGATGCGTGAGGCGAAGGCACTCATTGCACGGCGGAGCGAGCTGCTCCACAGCGATGTCCCGGCGTCGGCCGACGACGTGCGTGCAGCCTGGCAACGGCTCGACGACATGGCGGCCGCGGCGGACGCGCGCTTCCCGCTGTCCGAGAGTGCCGTCCAGGACCTGCGTGCCGACCTGAAGCGTCGCGTGCTCGCCCTTCACGCCGCCGAGGTCGCCGCGCACGAGGCGCTCACCGCGGTCGTCGGACGGTGACCCCTGGGTCGCCGATGGATCCCACTGCAGCCGTCTCGGGCGTTATCCTGCTCATGTCGGCTCGCCAACCGTTCGTGGCCGATGAGGTAACGGTTCGCCGCGTTGGTATCGTCCGATTCCCGATTCCCGATTCCCGATTCCCGATTCCCGATAAATGCATCTCCAGTACGCCGTACTCTGCGATCACGTCATCATCGCCAACGACGGCAAACCGTCGCTCATCGGCATCTTCAACGAGCTCCAGGCGCCGAATGTCCCGGTGCATCTGCCGCGGGTGGCGTTCGCTTCGCGGCTGCTCTTCACCGACGACGAAGCGGGGAGGTCGTACCGCATCGAGGTGGCGATCACGGATCCGTCCGGCGCGGAGATCGCGCGTCCGGGCGGTGACGTGAACCTCCCGGCGTTGCGGCCAGGCGTTGATTCCCTCGCGGTGGACCTGCCGCTTCAGTTCGACATGCTCGAGCTGAAGTCGGCCGGCCGCTACACGTTTCTGCTGCACGTGGACGGCACGCCTATTGGCGCAACGCAGCTCACGCTGCGGAACGTCGCGAACGCCTGACGTCGGGCGGCTGCCGCCTAACGACGCACGCACCGGCGAGCGACGGCGGCATCAGCGGGCGCCGTCGCTGTGCA
>DASURJ010000030.1:0-3421 GCA_036280115.1 Gemmatimonadaceae bacterium | reverse complement strand
CCGTAGCCGCTTCGCTTCGCCGGTCCCGGTCGGGAGCTTGTCGATGAAGACCCAGCGCGCGAAGTGGATGAACCCGAGCTTGTCGAGTTGCCCGACGGCGCGTGCGCGGACCGGCTTGATCCACCGTCTGGCGAACAGCAGGACCCGCAGCCTCCAGTACTTGTAGCTGTACATCCGGAGCGGCCCGATCTCGGTCAGCGCTCGTGCCTCTCCGCAGAGGTTGCCCGGCCAGGCTTCCTCCCATCGCAGATCGCTGTATCGCGTGAGAGAAATTGCGGTTCCTTGCTCGCTCGGACCACTTCGCCTTTCGGGAGCGGCGAACCTACAATCTCGCCATAGAGCACGCAAACGCAGGAGAACGCACAGAAATCCGGCTGTGCGGGGAGTTCTCGGCGGTGGTCAGGGGCCGCGTGATCCCGCGCGCGGAACTGGCCGGCAAGCAAGGTCGCACGGTGCTCGCGGCGCTTGTGCTCAGCCGTCCGAACGGCTTGCGGACGGGCCAGTTGATCGAGTTGCTGTGGCCCGCGAAGGAGCCGGCAGACGCGCTCAGCGTGCTGCGCTCGGTGCTGTCGCGTCTCCGTCGGGTGTTCGGCAAGGACGCGATCGTCGGCACCGACTACGTCAGGGTCGTGCTCGCGCCGGGAGCGGTCGTCGACGTCGACATCGCGCCGCAACGCCTTCGTGAAGGCGAGCTGGCACTGGCCGCCAAGGACTTCGCGACGGCGTACGCCGCGACGCGGGCCGGGCTCGACGCGCTTGCCGCTCCGCTGCTCCCCGAGTTCGACGACGTATGGGTGATCCCGCATCGCCAGGCGCTCGAGAATCTCGAGGTGGCGCTCCGGCGTATGGCCGTTCGAGCGGCCCTCGGGCTCGGCGGGCAGGCACTCGAGCAGGCGCGCGAGGACGCCAAGCGGCTGGTGGCGGACCACCCGCACAGCGAGTCGGACGCGGGCTTGCTGATCGATGTGCACGAGGCCCGTGGCGACATCGCCGAAGCGCTGCTCGCCTACGAACAGGTGCGCCGGCGGCTTCGCGACGATGTCGGCAAGTCGCCGTCCACGGCGCTCACGGACCGCCAGGCCCGGCTGCTGGCCGCCGAGTCGGTCGCGCCCACCCCGGTCGTCGCCGACGCAGGAACGCCGTTCGTCGGGCGCGAGCCGGAGCTGGCTCGCTTGCGACGGCAGTGGAAGGCCGAGCGCAACGGCTGCTGGCGGCTCGTGGTGCTCGAGGGCGAGGCCGGCGTCGGGAAGACACGGCTGGCGGAGCACTTCGCGCGCGAGCTCGATCCGCGGCACGTCCTCCGCGGCCGCTGTGACGAGGACCCGATCGTCCCGTTCCAGCCGTTTGTGGAGGCGTTCGGCCATCTCGACGCGCTCACCGCCACGGGGGACGACGAGGAGCTGCACGCACTGGCTCCACTGATGCCGAACCGAGGCTTCCCGTCGGCGCAGATCCCTGTTGCCCCCGAGATGCAGCGGTACGCGATGTTCGAGGCCGTCGCCAAGCGCCTATCGCGCTGGACGCACGTGCGCCCGCTCCTGCTGCTGATCGACGACCTGCATTGGGCCGATCAGCCGACCGTGAAGCTGCTTCGCCATCTCGCCCGCTCGCAGCTGCGCATGAACCTGATGGTGCTCGCCACGTGCCGCAGCGAGGAGACGGCGAGTTCCAGGCCGTTCGTGGACGTGCTCGAGCAGATGCGCCAACTTCGCCGCCTTGACCGCCACCGGCTCGCGGGATTGACCCGCGACGAGACCGAAGCGCTGGTACGCGGCCGGATCGAGCTCGCGACTGCGGATTTCTCGCCCGAGCTCTGGGCGCAGACCGACGGCAATCCGCTGTTCATCGAGGAAGTGCTGCGCTCACTGGGCGACAGGGAATCGGACGAGCCCCCGTCAGCGCGCATGCTGGCGGAGATGGGCGTGCCCGACGGGGTCAAGTCGATGATCGTCCGGCGGCTGCGATCGATGCCGGATGAGGCGGCCGACGCGCTCGGCACGGCCGCCGCGATCGGCGAGGAGTTCGACCTTCGCCTTGTCGCAGCGACCCGCGGCCGCGATGTCGGCGAGATGCTTGACAGTCTCGATCGCGCCCCGACGCGCGGCCTGATCGACGAGCGAGCCCCGTATCGCTACCGGTTCAGCCACGCAATCGTGCGGCGCGCGATCTATCGCGACCTGGGGCCGACAAGGCGCGCGCATCTGCACGCTCGGCTCGCGACGCTGATCGAGGCCGAACCTGAGCGGTCCGGACACGCGGCCGAAGTGGCCCACCACTTGATGCGTGCGGGACCCGATACCGACCCGTCCCGGATCCTCGACTATCTGCTTCGCGCAGCCGACGACGCTGCGCAGGCGTTCGCCTGGGAGGAGGCCGGCACGCACTACCGACACGCGGCCGAGACGCTCGCCGCACTCGGGCCAGAGCACGAGGCGCAACGCTGTCGCGTGATCCTCGCCTGGGCGACGAACATGGCGCGTGCCGGCATGTCGCAGACGGCCCGGCAGCTGTTCCACGAGGCCGCCGCGAGCGCGCGTGCCCGAGGCGACGTGGAGCAACTGGTCAAGACTGCGCTCGGGCTTGGCCAGCGGTTCTGGGAGGCGAACGTCGACGCGCGCCACGACCGCGACTACCGGCTGCGACTCCGCGAGGCGCTGGCCCTGCTGCCCGGCGGTGACAGCGAGGCACGCGTTCGGCTGCTTTCGCGGCTCGCCGAGCAGCTCGCGTTCCTGCAGGGCGACGATGACGAGGACCCCATCGAGCTGAGCGCCGAGGCCGTGGCGATGGCTCGCAGGCTTGGGAATCCGCGGCGACTGCGAACCGCGCTCATGGCGCGTCATTCGGCGCTGCTGCACGTGGCCCACTCTGCCCAACGGCTGGAGATCATCGACGATGCGCTCGAACTGTCCGGAGACGACCCGTCCCTGCGCGCCGATGCCCAGCTGTGGCGGATCTACGACCTGTGCGAGCTCGGCCGGATGAAAGAGGCACGCATGGAGCAACAGCGGCTGAGCGCGCTCGCGCAGGCGATCGGGCTTCCACTCGTCCGCCATGTCGCGATCGGCTGGGAGAGCCTGTTCACCGAGCTCGCGGGCGAGGTTGAGCTCACCGAGCCGCTCGCGGCGCAGTTCTTGACGCTTGGCGAGCGGGCCCAGATGTACGACGCAAGAAGCACGTACGTCGCCAAGCTGTTCGCCCTGTATCGCTGGACCGGGCGCTTGGACGAGTTACGAGAGGAGATCGAGAAGCTCGCAGCAGGTGACATCGCCAAGTCGGCGTGGCGCGCGACGCTGGCGTTGTACAAGGCGCTGACAGGGGACGTTGAGGGCGGACGCGCCGACGCGCGCACGCTCGTTGGCGAGCTCTCGCGGATCCCGCGCGACTTCTTCTGGCTCAGCGCCGTGACGGTGACGGCGGAATG
>DASURJ010000029.1:0-4156 GCA_036280115.1 Gemmatimonadaceae bacterium | reverse complement strand
ACCAGATCCTCGCCGACGAGGCCGTGAACCTCGTCCTCGTCCTGAGCCGCAATCAGCACCACGCGGCGCAGGCGATCGCGGCGCTCGAAGCCGGGAAGGACGTCTTTGTCGAGAAGCCGATGGCGCTCACCGTCGACGAATGCCGGTCACTCGTTAGGACGGTCGAGGACACGGGGCGTTCGCTCACCGTCGGCTTCAATCGCCGCTTTGCACCGTTCTACATCGAGCAGAAGCGTGCGCTGTCGCGACGACAGGGGCCGGCGGTGGTGAGCTGTCGCATCAACTCCCCCGGCATCTCGGGCAGCTACTGGATGGCCGATCCCGCCATCGGCGGCGCGATTCTCGGCGAGGCGTGTCATTTCACTGATCTGCTCTACTGGCTCCTCGAGTCGGAGCCGGTGCGTGTCAGCGCGATGTGCTTGCCGCGTGACGTGCCCGACCCGGTGGGCGAAAACAATCTCGTCGCCAGCCTGTCGTTCGCCGACGGCTCGATCGCGAACATCACGTATTGTACTGTCGGCAGCCGAACGTCCGGTGGCGAACGTGTCGAGGCATTTGCCGTCGGAGTCGGCTCCATTGTCGAGGACTTCAAGTGGCTGCAGCATCGCAGGACAGTCCGGCAGACGCGCAGCCGCTGGTTTGCGGAGAAGGGCTACGGCGCACAACTCGAGTCGTTCATCGGCGCCATTCGTCATGGGAATCCCCCCGACGTCAACGTGTGGGATGGCGCACGCTCGACACTCGTGTGTCTTGCCATGCTGGAGTCGGCGCGGACGGGCTCGCCGGTAACCATCGATCTCGAGCACAGCCTTCGAGGCGAGTCGGTAGCTCGGCCGAGTAGGCTCTGAGGTTCCACGTACGACGGCACCCACCACCGTATCGGCGAGCGTCTGGTCGAGTTCTCGGGACGATGTGTGGTGAAAACTCAACGGGCAGTGGACCGACGACCTCGCCGGGCTCGCTCACGATGAGCCCGGCGGTCGACAAGCTTATTGGTGGGCCCTACGGGTTCGGGACGCGATGGACTCGCCCGATCCGTGCAGATGCGCCGTGATGCTGTCTGGCGACGCATCGCTCGTCCTTACACGGGACTCCGTGCGCGCATTCATCCAGACGATCTTCCGATGTCCCGACACCGAGGTCTGCTATCGTCCCTGTCGACGCGAACCGCCCCATGACCAGCCCGTCACCCGGTCGCCGGTTCACGAGCCTGGAGGGGCATCGTTCCCTTCGAGCACCGAGACGGGGTTCGACCCCGGTCGTCTCGGTTGTCGTTGCGTCCAACGGGGACTCGCAGCGACTCGCGAGCTGTCTCCCGGCGATCGTCGACGAGTGCTCGCGCGCTCGGGCCGAGGTCGTCGTGGCGCGCGCCGCCAATGAGCACGACCTCGACGCGTTCGCGAGATCGTACCCGTCGGTCGCCTTCGTTCGTGGCCCTGCGTCCGCATCGCTCGCCCAACTTCGAGCACTCGGGATGCGTGAGGCCACCGGCGACATTGTCGTTCTCGTCGAGGACGTCGTCGGGTTCGATGCGGAACGGCTCGCCGCCTGCGTGCAGCACTCGCGACACGACGCGGGCGCGACGGCGGGACAGAGTGCTCGGGAGGAGATCGATCTCGCTGCCTGCCTCGCTCGGTACGGCGTGACCGTAGTGACCGCAGCCGGGTCGCCGGCGGCAGAATTCCCGGATGATGTCAGTGCCCCGGCTCCGGGGCGGGAGCAGGCCCACGGCACTGCCCATCCGTCGGGACTGCGGCGATGGCTGTCTGGCATGGGTCGCATGTTTCGTGGCGCGCCGCGCTCATGACCCGGACGGCACCGTGGAGACATCCCAGTCGGGAGTGATGGTAGCCACCGACCCGCTCGTCTCGGTCATCGTCCCGGCCCACCAGGGCGGCTCGACGCTGCGCGCCGCCCTGACTGCGATCGCGGCGAGCGATCTGCCGCGCGAGATGTGGGAGCTCATCATCGTGGACGACGCGAGTACCGACGACACGGCGATGACCGCGGCGGAGTACGCGGATTGCGTCGTTAGGCTCCCGGCGCGCCACGGACCGGCGTACGCGCGCAACCGCGGGGTGGAGGTGAGTCGCGGCGCCATCATCGTGTTCTTCGACGCCGACGTCCGACCTCATCCCGACGCACTGCGTCGCATGGTGCAATCCCTGGCGACCCAGCCCGACGTGAGCGCCGTGTTCGGCGCCTACGATACTCACCCGACGGCACCCGGGTTCGTTTCCCAGTACCGCAACCTCCTCCACCACTACGTCCACTGGCGCAGCGCGGGCGAGGCCGAGACGTTCTGGGCCGGATGTGGCGCGATCCGGCGGGACGCGTTTCTCGCGGCCGGCATGTACGACGAGTGGCGGTATACCCGGCCTCAGATCGAGGACGTCGAGCTCGGGCACCGCATGCGCGCGCTCGGACACCGCATTCTCCTGCTGCCCGCGATCCAGTGCTCCCACATGAAGCGCTGGCGTCTCTTCGACGTGATGCGCGCCGACTTCAAGGATCGTGGCGTCCCCTGGACGCGGTTGCTGATTCAGCTCCGCGCGATGACGCGAACGACGACGCTGAATCTCGCGAATGTCGAGAAGCTCAACACGATCCTGCTCTGGCTCGCGGTGGCGTTACTGGTGGCCGCCGGCATCGGGCGCTCGCTCGAGCTCGCGTGGTTCGCGGCGGCCGCGATGACGTTTGTCGTCGTGGCCAACCTCCCGCTCTACGCGTTCTTCCGGCGCGAACGCGGCATCCTGTTCGCGCTCGGCGTGATCCCGCTCCACATGCTCTATTACCTCAATAACGGGCTCGCCGTCGCGTACGGCTGGCTGGTGCATCACACGGTCGGTGAACCGGCACCGGACGCGTTGACCCAGGCGTACGCGGAGGTCGGTGTGCAGATGTGGCCTCCCGTGCGGAGCCGGGGCCGCGCACCCGAGCGATGACGCCGCCCTGCGCACGCGTCTCATGCCTGGGTCCCTGATGCGGCCAGCTGTCGGCGCTCGCCGATGTCTCACGCCCGAACAGGCCGCGCTGCTCGTGATCGGTGGCACCGCGAGCGACGGCGAGGTGGCCGACGCGCTGGACGGCGTGGACTGGCAGGCGCTTCTCGCCCTGGCCGCGACCGAACGGGCCGGCGCCGAGCTTCATCGTCGCGTTAGGCAGCTCGCCGGGGTCTCGTTGCCTCGGCAGGTCAGCGCCGCGCTCCAGCGCATGGCGATGGTGTCGGAGTTCGAGATGGCGCAGCTGCGCGAATGCCTGCTCGTCGCCCTCTCGACGGTTCGGTCGCTCGACGCGCGCGTGATGCTGCTCAAGGGCACGGCGCTGGTGCACTCGGTATACGACGGCACATTCGGGCGGCGCCCCATGGCCGACATCGACGTGCTGGTCGATCCCTCGCGTGCGACCGACGTCTGGCACGCCCTGGTCCGAGCAGGCTGGCGGGAGACTGTCGCGTCCGACCGAACGAGCGCCTACCGCGAGCACCATCACCTGCCACCGCTCCAGGACGCTCGCGGGTCGCATGTACGCCTCGAGATTCACACGGCGCTATTCGCTGACGGGCACCCGTTCGGCCTCACCCCCGAGGCGTTGTGGTCGCACGCGGAAATTCTGCCCCTGGTCGCCGGGGCTCGAGACCGCGAGACACGCGGCGTCTACGTGCCCGCGATGGCCCACCAGCTCCTGCACCTCTGCCTTCACTTCGCGTGGTCGCACGTGATGCGCTTCGGGGCCTGGCGAGCGTTCCGCGACGTCAACGCCATCCTTGCCTCGGGACGGATCGACTGGGACGCGTTCACGGTGCTGGCGCGCGAGGCACGAGCCGCGACGTCGTGCTACTGGACGTTCCGTCTTGCCAATACCCTTGCCGACGTGCCGGTGCCGGCTGGGATCATCGACGCCTTTCGTCCGTCGCGGCCGGCCTTTGTTCTCCGTGGCCTCGAACGGCACTACGCACGGAACCTCTTTCCGCTGGCGCGCGTCTCGCCGTCGGTGCGTCTGGATCGTGCGCTCTGGGATCTTGGCATGTTGCCGAGTCAAAGTGGGCACGGAGCTGCCAGGCCGTGGAATCATGACTCACATTTCCAGTCATCCGCGCCACCCCCGGCGAACGTGCGTCCGCCCGGCAGGGCCGCGTCGCAGCTCTGGCGTGCGG